>NZ_JBETMF010000008.1:0-274221 GCF_040427045.1 Agrobacterium vacciniicorymbosi | reverse complement strand
GACGCGGGAGAGTAGGTCGCTGCCAGGTCTGCAAAACGCAACTCATGACAATCAATATCTTCTCAACGCAAAAACAAGCGGCCAAAAGGCCAGTCAAAGGCCGCTCACAACGCGGCCTTTTGTGTTATAAAGCACAAAGACAAAAACAAAGTGGTGTACCGACTAAGGTGCGCCCCTTACAGGAGACAAATCCTAAAGGATTTGCTCCGAAATGGTCATGTCCCTCACAGGACAAACAACGGTATTTTGCCTTCGGCAAAAACCAGACCAGATACGCAAACCTAAACAGGTTTGCTCTGGCGCGATAAATCCCTACGGGATTTACGCTGGACGCGGGGTGGAGCAGCCCGGTAGCTCGTCAGGCTCATAACCTGAAGGCCGCAGGTTCAAATCCTGCCCCCGCAACCAAAAATCTTTCCCCAAAATCACCGAGAATAATAAGAATGAGCCGACCCAAACGGCAGCCTCCCCGCCCGTACGCCAAACATAACGCCTACCATGCGGATCACAGGCCGGCGATCCGAAATGCTCAGACGCAGTCCAACAACTCAACCTACCTCAGCTGCGCCTTCAAGCTAGCATCCGGAAAACAGGTCGGGGCTAACCCATTCCTAGACTGCCAATCCCCAAGCGACCGACGCGTCTTGAAACCAGCCAAGCCATCAGCCCTCCCGACGTCATAGCCCTTGCTCACAAGCGCTTGCTGCATCGTCAAAACATCTGATCGCAACATCGAGCCAAGGTCACCCCATGTGGCTTGGAACGAACCTGCGTTGTTCTCGGCACCAATTAATGTGCTCCAGCGGGAATCAAACTTTGCAGACAGCTGCTATTGCCGGTTACTTTGCTCATATGACATGAAAATATGTGCCGAACACGGCAACCCGACTGCCGTAGCCACCCTTACACCCATCAACCCTCCCGTGTCGCAGGAATAACAATGTCAACCCGCAAACCACCTGAGGGCGCGTTGCTGGCTGTTGCGCCGCCGCCGTGCCATTCGGCTGCGCGGCGGGTGATGGCTAGGCCTAGGCCGAAGCCGGAGCGGGTGGTGATGGTGGAGCTTTGGGAGAAGGGTTGGAAGATGGTTTCGAGTTCGGATTCTGGCACGCCCAGGCCTTCGTCCTGGATGGAGAGTGACAGATTGGTGCCTCTCACCTCTGATGTGACGAGCACCGATGTTCCGGTTTCGGTATATGCTATCGCATTGCGGATGACGTTTTCCAGCGCCCGGTAGATCAACTCCCCATTCACCGACGCGACGAATGTATCGACGCCCTGGTAGATGACTTTCACCTTGCGTGTCTGGCCTTCAAAACTGGCGTCTTCCACGATTTCGCGGACGAGGTCGATGAGATCGAGCGTTTGTCGTTCGAAGCGCGGGGTGCCGCGTTCGGAAAGTCTGGCCAGCGTCAAGATTTCGCCGACCAGTTCATCAAGTCGCTCCACTTCGCGGCCCATGCGCTCGATCATGGCCGTCAGTCGCGTCGGGTTTTGTTGCAGGACACCGATTGCGGCTTGTAGCCTCGACAGTGGCGAGCGAAGCTCGTGCGAGACGTCGTGAAACAGTTGCTGCTGCGTTTTCTGAAGCTCCTGCAAACGTGTGGCAGTGATGTCGAGATCGTGAGCAAGTGAGGTTATTTCATCGCGCTTGCTGCCGATTGTGTGGGCAATGCGAACGTCGAGCTGGCCATTTGCCAAAGCGCGAAGTCCGTACCGGAGCTGCTCGACAGGGCTGATGAAATAGCGAGCGAGCCAGTAGGCAGCAGCTGCGGCGGCGAGAAGGGCAGCCAGCCATGGCACCGTGCGCGGCCACGTTTTGGAAATCACACCCTGATCGGCGCCTGCAATCTCGATGCGATAGCAATTTCCGTCGCTTACGAGATCCGTTGTGAATTCATTGCCCGGAGTTGCTGCGCAGTTGGTGGATGGACCAACCCTATTGATACTGACGGTGATATCCTGATCGGCTTTCTTCATCGCCGCAATCAGCGCCATTGCTGCGTTCGGCCCGCTGGATTGCAAAAGCTGCGATGTCGTCTCCATCGCAAACATCTGTTTGCGATGACTGAGCTCTTCCTGGAAAGGCGATTGAAACAATGCGCTGATGGTAAATAGGAACGCGATGGAGCCAGCCATGGCAAGCCACACGACGGTGAAGAATTTCCAGAACAGGCGACGCATTTCTAGCCTTCCAGCAATTGATAGCCACGGCCTCTTACGGCCTGTATCCAGGGTTGTTCGTCTGCCCGGGTTCCCAGTTTTTGACGGATACTGCTGATATGCACGTCGATGCGCCGGTCGAAGGCGGTCAAAGGTTTGCCGAAGGCGCGAAGAGAAATTTCCTGCTTGGAAACGAGCTGACCCGCAGAGCGCGCAAGGACTTCGAGCAGGCTGAATTCCGTACCGGTCAGCTCCAGCGGCGTGCCGTGCCACTCGGCTGTGCGCTTGGAGGGATAAAGAACAAGATCGCCGGTTCTGATTTCTTCCACCGAACCATCGCGTTCGCTTCGGCCCGACCGGCGCAGAATGGCGCGTATGCGCGCCGCCAGCTCTCCCGGTGAGCAGGGCTTGGACACGTAATCATCGGCGCCTAGGTTGAGACCGGAGATACGATCGACATCATCGCCACGGGCCGTCAGCATCAGCACGGGCACATCGCTGACCTGCCGGATTTTGCGCAGAACCTCGATACCATTCATGCGCGGCATCATGATATCGAGAACGATGAGATCGGTTGATCGCGACAGGGCTTTGGAGACGCCGATCCTGCCGTCGGCAGTGGTTTCGACGGCAAAACCTTCCTCGGTCAGATATTCACCAAGAAGGTTGGTGAGTTCCGTATCGTCATCGATCAAAAGAACCTGGGTCATGGTGTAATCCATCGGGTACATGGACGACCTTTAAGGCTTACCATCTGCGAATACAGCAGTTTTACATAACTTTACGCATTCTTGACCGACATTAACATCGCGATCCCTAAAGTACGGCCTTGAGCTTTTCAGGCAGTCCGGATCCCATGCGCATTACGGTTTTTCATTCCTTTTCAGTTTTCGCCACGGTAGTTGTGCTCACCGGCTGCACAAGCCTCGGTGAGCTGAAGCCTGTGGCCTCCGTTGTCGCCGCCCATTGGCACGCCACCTTGCCCCATGGCGGTCGCTCCAGCGATCTACTGGCCTGGTGGGCGAGCTTCAAGGATGGTTCTCTGGATACATTGCTGAGAATGGCAGAGCAGGACAACCCGTCCATTCAGGAAGCGGTGGCCAATATCGACAAGGCGCGGGCGACGCTCGACAGCACCAAGGCTGGCCTTTTCCCGTCACTCGATGGCTCCGCATCCGCTTCGCGCGAAGGCAACAAGGGCGACGATCTCAACACGCTTCCGGCGGGGACGACCAAAAGCGGCGGTCTTGATGCGTCTTGGGAACTCGATCTTTTCGGAAAAACCAAGAAACAGGTGCAGGCCGCGGCGTCGAGAGCGCAGGGCAAGGTCTGGTCGTGGCATGATGCGCGCGTGTCTGTTGCCGCCGAAGTCGGTGATTATTATGTGCAATACCGGGCCTGCCGACAGCTGGAGCGGCTTTACAGCGACGAACTCGCCTCGCAGAAAGAAACGATCCGGGTGACGGAAAAATCCGCGCAGTCGGGCTTCACCTCGACAGCCGATCTTGCGCTTGCCCGCGCCAGTGCCGCATCGTCTTCGTCAAGCCTCACTTCCCAGCGCGGGGCTTGCGAAATCCTCCTAAAATCCATCGTTCAGTTGACGGGTGGTGACGAGGTCGCTGTCAGAAAGCTTCTCGACCACGGGCCGAGCCGCATTCCGCAACCGTCCCAGCTGCGCATCACTTCGGTGCCAGCAGAGGTCCTACGGCAACGGCCCGATATCAACCAGCTGGAAACCGAAGTTGTCGCGACGGTTGCGGATGTCAGTGCGGCCAAGGCGGACATGTATCCCAGCCTCAGCCTGAGCGGTTCGATTTCCATCAGCCAATCCACCGTTACCGGCAGATCGGTGCCATGGTCCTTCGGTCCGGCCCTGTCCATACCCTTGCTGGATGGGGGATCGAAGCGGGCGGCGGTCAGAAGCGCGGTTGCAGATTACGATGTCGCGGTGGCGAGCTACAAGGACGGTGTCCTTAGTGCGGTTTCCGAGGTCGAGACAGCGCTTGTGAATGTGAATACAGCGCTGAAACGCATCAACGATGCCAAGTCTGCCGCAGACAATTATCAGAGCTATTTCCGGTCCATCGATCAGAACTGGAGGTCCGGCGGTGCCAGCATTCTCGACCGTGAGGAGGCGCGCCGTTCTGCGCAGTCCGCCGCCATCAGCCTCATCGAAATCAGGCGCGATGCGGTCCAGTACTGGATTGCTCTCTACAAGGCCCTCGGAGGCGGCTGGGCTTCGCCAGCCAATGTCGCTGTTGCCTCGCTCAATGGAACACGCTGATGCAAAAATATGTCTTCATTCCTGCTGCGATTGCACTTGCACTCGCTTTTGCCCTGAGTACCGATGCGCGCGGTGAGGACAGTCAGCAGACGACCACCCGCGCGGCGGCGCTGAGCGTCAACGTGACCAAGCCGGAGGTCGCCTCTTGGTCCGTGACCATTCCTGCCAGTGGACGACTTGCGGCATGGCAGGAAGCTGTCATCTCGGCTGAAGTCAGCGGCCTGCGGATCACCGGCGTTAATGCAGATGTCGGTTCTGCCGTGAAGAAGGGCGACCTTCTCGTCCAATTCGACCCCAAGACATCGCAGGCCGAACTCGATCAACAAAAGGCTTCTGTCGACAAGGCTCAGGCAGAGCTTGATCAGGCGGTAGCCGACGCAGACCGCGCGCGCGGATTGACCGGATCCGGCGCGCTTTCGAACCAGCAGACGACGCAATATCTCATCACCGAGCGCACCGCCAAGGCGGAGCTTGCGTCTGCGCGCGCATCACTCGCCTCTGCGCAACTGACGCTGGACCGAACCAAGGTCTATGCCATTGATGACGGCGTGATTTCCAGCCGCTCTGCTTCCTTGGGCAAGGTCGTCAATGCCGGTGACGAGTTGTTCAAGCTGATCCGCCAGAACCGGGTGGAATGGAACGCGGAACTTCCGGTCAAACGTCTGGCAGACGTGAAGGAAGGGACGAAAACCGTCATCTCTACGCCTGCGGGCGATGTTCATGGTGAAGTGCGGTTAATATCGCCCACCTCGTCCACGGATAATGGGCGGGTGATTGTCTATGTCGCGCTGCATGCAGATGCCGGCATGCCGCAGCCCAAGACCGGTGTTCTCGTCAGTGGTCATTTCGAATTCGACCAGACCGACGCTCTCACGGTTCCCGCTTCGGCGGTGACGCTCAGAGACGGCTTTTCCTACATCTTCATCATGAACCCATCGCAGCAGGATACGGTCTTGCGAAAACGTGTCGATACCGGCCGACGGCAGGGGGATCGCGTTGAGATTCTCTCGGGCATAGACAAGGCGGATAGCATCGTCGCATCGGGCGGCGCATTTCTGGCGGATGGCTCAGTCGTGCGGGTCGTAGAGGCAGCCGAAGTTGCCGATGGGCAGGCTGCGAAATGAATTTCTCCTCCTGGTCCATTCGAAACCCGGTTCCGCCAATCCTGCTTTTTGCACTTTTGACCGCCTGCGGTCTCTGGGCGTTCAACCGCCTCGATGTGCAGAATTTCCCCGATATGGATTTGCCGACCATCGAGATTTCTGCCTCGCTGGATGGTGCCGCGGCATCCCAGCTGGAAACGGAAGTTGCGCGCAAAATCGAAGATGAGCTGACGGGTTTGACGCAGCTCGATTCGGTTACGACGACAATCACCGATGGTTCGGTCAGCATCTCCGTGGCCTTCAAGGTCGGCAAGGACACGCAGGTCGCGCTGGATGAGGTCAAAAGCGCCGTTGATCAGGCTCAACCCGATCTGCCGCAGGATATGAACGCGCCGACCGTTTCGAAACAGTCGCTCAACTCGTCGCCGCTCATTACCTATGTGGTTCATTCCGACAAGCTGGATGATGCGGAACTGTCATGGTTCATCGATAACGACATGTCGCGCGCTTTGATGGCCGTGGATGGCGTTGGAGAAGTCGGCAGGCTGGGCGGTGTCGATAGAGAGATCAGGGTGGCACTGAACGCCGATCTGCTGGATGGTCTGGGTCTGACGGCCAATGACGTCAACAGCCAGGTTGAGGCGGTGCAGTCCGATCTCTCGGGCGGCAAGGGGCGCATTGGCGGCGAAAGCCAGTCGGTTCGCACGCTGGCGGCTGCCAAAAGTGCGGATGAGATACGCGCGCTGCCCATTCCGCTGTCGAAGGGAAGCTGGGTCCGGCTGGACGAGGTCGCCACGGTGACCGATACCCACAGCGACCTGACATCGCTGGCCTATCTCAATGGCAAACCGGTGATTGCTGCGCAAATCAAGCGCTCCAAGGGATATTCCGATACTGCCGTGACAGACCGCGTTCGCGAGGCGATCAAAACATTCGCCGCCGCCAATCCGCAGGTGACGATCGAGGAGGCCTATAACACCATCGTGCCGACGGAGCAGAATTACGAATCCTCGATGCACATGGTCTATGAGGGGGCGATCATTGCCATTCTGGTGGTCTGGCTGTTCCTTCGCGATTGGCGCGCGACGCTTCTCGCCGCCGTGGCCCTGCCACTGTCCATCATTCCCACCTTTCTCGTCATGTATCTGCTCGGCTACAGCCTCAACACGATCACGCTTCTGGCGCTTTCGCTGGTGGTGGGCATTCTCGTGGACGATGCCATCGTTGAAATCGAGAATATCGAGCGACATCTCAATATGGGCAAAAGCCCCTATGATGCGGCCATGGAGGCGGCGGATGAGATCGGCCTTGCGGTCATTGCCACTACCTTCACTTTGGTCGCCGTATTTTTGCCCACCGCTTTCATGGGCGGCATCCCCGGCATCATCTTCAAGCAATTCGGTATCACGGCCTCCGTCGCCGTTCTCGCATCTCTTCTGGTTGCACGTCTGGTGACGCCGATGATGGCGGCCTATCTGATGAAGGCGACCGGCAAGGCCCATGATGAGGATGGCCATATCATGCAGGCCTATCTCTGGCTTGTGAAAGGCGCACTGAAACGTCGCTGGCTACCCGTGCTAGGCACTGCGGCTTTCATGGGCTTTACGGTTTTGCTGTTGAGCCATCTTTCGACGGGCTTTTTCCCGGCATCCGATAATGCACAAACGCAGGTGACGCTTACCACGCCATCAGGATCGACCATCGAATCGACGGATGAAGCCGCGCAAAAGGCCTCCAGTATCATTGCAGGTGTGGAGCATGTGACCTCTGTGTTTCAGGCAACCGGCACGGCATCGACCGGCGGCATGAACAGCACGTCCACGACCAACACGGACAGCGCCACCATCGTCGTCAACCTGACACCCATCGATGATCGCGATATCAAACAATCCCAGATCGAAGCGGATTTGCGCAAAGCTTTGGAACAGCTGCCCGGCGTGCGCATCGAGATCGGCTCAGGTGGCAACGGCACTCAGCTGACGCTAACGCTTGCGGGCGACGATTCCGATCTTCTGGAAAAGGCGGCCTCCAGCCTTGAGGCCGATCTGCGCACCCTGCAAGGCATCGGCAATGTCACGTCGTCAGCCGCAATGCAGGCGCCGGAAATTACCATCAAGCCTGATCTGGCAGAGGCGGCCTCTTTGGGGGTAACGTCCAAAGCCATTGCCGAGGCCGTGCGTGTCGCAACGTCTGGCGCCTATGATGAGGCGCTTTCCAAGCTCAATCTGCCGGAGCGTCAGGTGCCGGTTCGCGTCATGCTGGATACGGTCAATCGTCGGTCGCTGGATGCGATCTCGCTGATCCCCGTGGAGGGCAGGGACGGCAACGTCGCGCTCGGTGCGATTGCCGATATCACCATGGGTTCCAGTCCAAGCGAAATCGACCGGCTGGACCGCTCGCGCAATGTCTCGCTTACCGTCGAACTCAATGGCAGAAGTCTTTCGGAAGTCCTGGCAGAGGCTAAAAAGCTGCCGAGCTACCAGAACCTGCCGCAGGGTGTGAAATTTGTCGAACAGGGCGAATTGAAACGGCAGAGCGAACTGTTCAGCAGTTTCGGCCTGGCCATGGCCATCGGCATTTTCTGCGTCTATGCCGTGCTGGTCCTGCTCTTCCACGATTTCCTTCAGCCGGTCACCATCCTCATGGCCCTGCCGCTCGCCTTCGGCGGTGCCATGCTGCCTCTGGTGCTGGGGGGAATGAGCTTCTCCATGCCAGCGGTCATCGGCCTGCTGCTGCTGATGGGTATCGTCTCGAAGAACTCCATTCTTCTCGTGGAGTATGCGATTGAGGCGCGCAGAGGCGGCATGTCCCGCTACGATGCGTTGATCGACGCTTGCCACAAGCGGGCAAGACCCATCGTCATGACCACCATCGCCATGGCCGGCGGCATGCTCCCCGCCGCCCTCAGCCTCGTCTCCGGCGACCCCAGCTTCCGCCAACCCATGGGCGTCGTCGTCATCGGCGGCCTGATCACGTCCACCTTCCTCAGCCTTCTCATCATTCCTGTGGTGTTTACGTTCCTGGATGATGTGTTGATTTGGGTGAAGGGGCGTATCGGCCACTCCACCCACCATCACGCCTCGGATAAAAACGTCGCGATGACTTCCAGAAATGCCGGGCCGTAACGGTCCAGTTTGGCATCGCCGACGCCGGGGACTTTGGCCATTTCGGCGCGGGAGGTGGGTTTGGCACCGGCGAGCTCGATCAAGGTCTTGTCATGGAAAATGACATAGGGCGGCAGGTTTTGGGTGCGGGCGATTTCCATTCGGCGTTCGCGTAATGCCTGGAACAGTGCGGCGTCCTCGTCTGGGAGGCTGATGGCGGGTCTTCCACCAGCATTGCGATCACGGCTTGTTTTGCGTGGCGCCTGAGGCTTTCGCAGCATCAGGCTTGGCTTTTCGCGCAGGAACTGCCGCCCTGTGTCCGAGATCGAAAGACCGCCGTGTCCTTCGAGATCAACCTCGATCAGGCGAGATGCGATGAGCTGGCGCAGGATGGCGCGCCATGTGCGGTTATCGTGTTCCTTGCCGATGCCATAGGTGGTGATCTGGTCGTGGCCGAAGCGGGTGATGCGTTCGTCTTCTGCGCCTAACAAAACGCTGATGATATAGGCTTGGCCGAAGCGTTCGCCCGTTCGATAGATGCAAGACAGGATTTTCTGGGCGGCGATGGTGCCGTCGAAGAGTTCCGGTGGCTCAGCGCAGGTATCGCAATTGCCGCAAGGGTCGCAACTGTCACCGAAGTAGGAGAGCAGGGCCTGTCTGCGGCATCCTGCCGTTTCGGCCAGACCCAGCAATGCATCCAGCTTTTGCCGTTCCATATGTTTGCGCTGATCAGGGGCATCCGAGGTTTCGATGAAGCGGTTGCGCAGTGCGATGTCTTCTGAACCGTAGAGCATCAGCACATCGGAGGGCAGGCCATCACGCCCGGCGCGGCCCGTTTCCTGATAATAGGCTTCGATGCTGCTGGGCAGATCGATGTGGACGACGAAGCGGACGTCTGGCTTGTCGATGCCCATGCCGAAAGCAATGGTGGCGACCATGATGATGGCTTCGCCATGCTGAAAGCGGGTCTGGTTTTTCTCGCGCTGTTCGCGCTCCATTCCTGCGTGGTAAGACAGCGCGTCATAACCTTCGGAGCGCAGCCATTCTGCCGTTTCCTCGGTCTTTCGTTTGGACAGGCAATAGATGATGCCGCTTTCATCCTGATGGTCCCTCAGGAAGCGTTTGACCTGGGCGCGCGGATTGTCCTTTTCCATGATGGCATAGCGAATATTGGGGCGGTCAAAACCGGCGATGAAGGCATCGCTGCTTTCAATCCGCATATGCTCCAATATTTCCGCCCGCGTCGGCTCGTCTGCCGTCGCCGTCAGCGCCATGCGCGGCGTATCGGGAAAGCGCTCGATCAACATGTCGAGTTGGCGGTAGGGAGGACGGAAGTCGTGGCCCCATTGCGACAGGCAGTGCGCCTCATCGATGGCGATGAGTGACAGGGGGACATTCTCCAGCGAATCCAGCACATCCGGCTTCAGCAGGGTTTCTGGCGCGGCATAGAGAAGGCTGACTTTGCCGGCGCGAATATCGGCCCATAATGCGCGGCGCTCGTCTGGCAAAAGATTGGAGTTGAGTGCTTCGGCTCTCACGCCCGCCTGACGCAGGGCGGCAACCTGATCGACCATCAGTGCAATCAGCGGCGAGACGACGAGGCCCATGCCGGGGCGGGAGAGGGCGGGAATCTGATAGCAGAGCGACTTTCCACCGCCCGTGGGCATTAGAACGAAAGCGTTGTTGCCTGCGATGACGTGCTCAACGATATCGGCCTGCTGTCCGCGGAATGTATCGTAGCCGTAGATGGTCTTCAGAATATGGAATGGATCGGTATTCAAGGGCATCTTCTTCGAGATTCGGTTGCCCGGCACCTCATTCCATATTCATGATAATCACAACCCCTTTAGAGCGTGAAACACAGGCAATCACTCCGCTGCGGTCTTGATGCAGCCCTCGATGATCCCTCGGATTTCAACGCGGCAAGAGCCGCAATTGGTACCCGCGCTCAAGGTCTTGCCGATGGCTTCGACGGTGTGGCAGCCCTCGCGGATGGCGGCGGTGATCTGGTTGACGCCGACATTGAAGCAGGAGCAGACGGTGGCGCCGGGGTCTGCCTTGCCCGCCCCCGGGCGACCGGCAACAAGGGCAAAGCGCGTGCGCAAATCCTCGTGCCGGGAGGAGAGTTGGGAAATTGCCCAGTTGCGGGCGACGGCAACGGGCTTGTCGGCAATGAACAGGGCGGCCAGCAATGTCTCGCCATCGAAGAAGGCGAGGCGGACCTGATTTGTGCTGTTATCGGCATAGCCGATGGGTTCGATGCTGACATCGATGCCGAAGACGCTACGTGCCCAGCGGCTCCAGTCTTCGGGTATCTCATCGAACGCCATCTCCAGACGATAGCCGCCGTCGGCTTTTGCCAGCGCCCAATAGGCGCAATCGAGACCCTGCGGTTTGGCCTGCGTTACCGCGAAGGCATAGGCTTTCGCCTGAAAACGGCGCGCGGTGACGGCGATGTTTTTCGATGCCGGTTGGCCAGAGAATGGGTCGGTCACCGGTGGCACAAGCCTGTCGACGCGGGCATTGGCGGCGAACTGGTCGTTCCAGTGCATCGGCACGAAGATATTGCCGCGCGCCTGCCGTTCCGTGACCAGCGCCCTCACGATGATCTTGCCGAGCTGGCTTTCGATTTCAACCAGATCGGCGCTGTCGATACCTGCCTCCATCGCATCGCGCGGGTGCAGTTCAACGAAGGGTTCTGCGAGGTGAGATGAGAGGCGCGCACTTCTGCCGGTGCGTGTCATGGTGTGCCATTGGTCTCGAATGCGGCCCGTGTTGAGCGTCAGCGGGTAGGCTGCATCGATGCGGGATGTTTGCGGCAGGGCGGTGCTGATGAAACGGGCCTTGCCATCGGCATGATAGAATTTTCCGTCTGCAAAGAAGCGGGTTGTTTCGCGGTGTTCAGAGGCGGGTTGCGGCCAGTTGAACGAAGACAGGCGGTCATAGGCTGGCTTTGTCAGCGTAGAATATGCTCCGATATCGAAATCACGCGACCCGTTATTCTCGAATGCGGAGAGATCGGCATGTTCCGTGAAGATATCAGCTGGGCCGGTGTAATCGAACGCCTCGGCAAACCCCATGCGCTGACCAACCTGCGCCAGTTGCCACCAGTCTGCTTTGGCGTCTCCCGGTGCGGGCAGATAGCCGCGCTGGCGGGAAATGCGGCGCTCGGAATTGGTGACGGTTCCGTCCTTTTCGCCCCAACCCCGCGAGGGCAGGAGGACATGGGCGTATTTGGCGGTGTCGGTGGTTGCGAACATGTCGGAGACGACGACAAAGGGGCAGGCTTTCAATGCGGCTTCGACAGCGCTGGCATCCGGCATCGAAACCACTGGGTTGGTCGCCATGATCCACAACGCCTTGATCCGTCCATCGGCCACGGCCTGAAACAGATCGACGGCTTTGAGGCCCGGCTTTTGGGCGATAGTTGGTGCGTTCCAGAAGCGCTGGACGCGGTCGCGGTCATCGGCATTTTCGATGGCCATATGGGCGGCGAGCATGTTGGCGAGGCCACCCACTTCGCGGCCGCCCATGGCGTTGGGCTGGCCGGTCAGTGAAAACGGTCCCATGCCGGGCCTGCCGATCCGACCGGTTGCAAGGTGACAATTGATGATGGCGTTGACCTTGTCCGTGCCGCTGGCCGATTGGTTGACGCCCTGGCTGTAGCAGGTGACGGTCTTTTCCGTGCGCTCATAGAGTTCGTAGAACTGGAGCAGTTCGGCAATGGTCAGTCCAGTCGCTTCTGCAATTTCGGGAAGGCTGGATTCTCCAGCGGATTGGACGGCGGCATCGAAGCCGTTCGTGAAGCTCTCAACATAGGTTCGGTCGATGGCGGGGCTGTTGGCGAGATGGGCCAAAAGGCCGGTGAACAGTGCCACATCGCCATCCGGGCGGATAGCCAGATGCATGTCGGCAATGTCGCAGGTCATGGTCCGGCGCGGGTCAATGACGACAATGCGCATATCCGGGCGCTCTGCCTTGGCGGCGGCGAGCCGCTGGTAGATGACCGGGTGGCACCATGCCAGATTGGAGCCGGTGAGAATGACGAGATCAGCCTCGAAAATATCCTCGTAGAGACCGGGCACCGTATCCGATCCGAAAGCCCGGCGGTGGCCGGCGACGGAGGAGGACATGCACAGGCGCGAATTCGTATCGATATTGGCCGAACCGATGAAGCCCTTCATCAGCTTGTTGGCGACGTAATAGTCTTCCGTCAGCAATTGGCCGGAGACGTAGAAGGCGACCGAGTCAGGTCCATGTTCGGCAATGGCTTCCGAAAATTTCGAGGCCACGAGGTCAAGCGCATCGTCCCACCCAACCCTGGCACCATCCACCTGCGGATAAAGCAGACGTCCGTCGAGATCGATGGTTTCGGCCAGCGCCGAGCCCTTGGAACAGAGCCGTCCCAGATTGGCGGGGTGATCGGGATCGCCTTTGACGGAGACAGAGCCATCGTCTTCGATCTTCGCAATCACGCCGCAGCCGACGCCGCAATAGGGACAGGTGGTCTTGACCTCTTGTGCCATGCTCACTCCGCCGCGATCATGAGGCTTTCAATTGCTATCGACAGCTTGCCGTCCACATTGCGAACCGGAATGGTGCGCACCGCGCCTTCATCCGCGCCCAGCGCTTTGCCTGTTTCTAGCGAAATCACCCAGTTGTGCAGCGGGCATGTGACCGATGCGCCGTGGACGATGCCTTGGCTCAACGGTCCGCCCTTGTGCGGGCAATGGTCTTCGATGGCATAGACATCGTTGTCCGCCGTGCGGAACACGGCGATCTTGCCCGATGGCGTTTTCACGCAGCGTGCGCCGCGCAGAGGAATGTCCGAGATATCGCCGATATCGACCCAGTTCATTGCGTTCATCCTGTCCTTGTCGATGATGTCTACGGGTGGGCGGAAACTCCTCTTTCCGCCCACCCGACTGCCAACGCGTCCGTCACGCCTTGCGGCGGTCGGTCACTCTGCGGCTTGATTGAAGCCGATGGTCGCCATCGGTTTGAACTCGTGCTTATGTTCGCCTGAGACGCGCTCCGACCAGGGATCGACCTGCGCGAATTTCTGGCTGAAGACGAAGCGCTCGAAATAGGCCTTGCGCTTTTCGGCATCACCCATGATCTGGCGGCGAACCTCGTCGTAGCCGATGCGCTTGGCCCATTTGTAGATGCGCTCCAGGTAACGGCCCTGTTCGCGGTACATCTGCGTCAGCGCCACGATATGCTCCAGCGCCTCGTCCTCGGTTTTGACGAGGCCGAGAACTTCCGTGCCCTTGATGTCGAGACCGGCGGCACCGGCGAAGTGGATTTCATAACCGCTGTCGACGCAGATGACGCCAATATCCTTGCAGGTGGCTTCGGCGCAGTTGCGCGGACAGCCTGATACTGCCAGCTTCAGCTTGGCCGGTGTCCAGGAACCCCACATGAACTTCTCGACGCGAATGCCAAAGCCGGTCGAATCCTGCGTGCCGAAGCGGCACCAGTCTGAACCGACGCAGGTTTTTACGGTGCGAAGACCCTTGGCGTACGCTTGACCGGAGATGAAACCGGCCTTGCCGAGATCGGCCCAGACGGCAGGCAGGTCTTCCTTTTCGATGCCCAGCAAGTCGATGCGCTGGCCGCCGGTGACCTTCACCATGGGTATCTCGAACTTATCGACAACATCGGCAATGGCGCGCAATTCGTTGGCATTGGTCACGCCGCCCCACATGCGCGGCACGACGGAATAGGTGCCGTCTTTCTGGATATTGGCGTGAACACGCTCGTTGATGTAGCGCGACTGGTAGTCGTCGGCATATTCATCCGGCCAGTCGGAAACGAGGTAGTAGTTCAGTGCCGGGCGGCATTTGGCGCAGCCGCAGGAGGTCTTCCATTCCAGTTCCTGCATCACGGCGGGAATGGTTTTCAGACCCTTGGCCTTGATCAGACGACGCACGTCATCATGTCCAAGCTCCGTGCAGGTGCACATGGGTTGAACGGCAGCCGGGTTATAGCTTTCGCCCAGCGTCAGTTTCATGACCTGTTCGACAAGGCCGGTGCAGGACCCGCACGAGGCCGAAGCCTTAGTGTGGGCGCGCACATCGTCCAGCGATGTCAGTCCCTTGCCGGTGATGGTCGAGGTGATCTTGCCCTTGCAAACGCCGTTACAGCCACAGATTTCCGCATCATCCGGCAAGGCTGCAACGGCCGCCATAGGGTCCAATGGGGACCCTCCCTGATAGGCTTGGCCGAAAATGAGTGTGTCGCGCATCTCCGAAATATCGGTCGCTTTTTTCTTCAGGTCGTTGAACCACGCCCCATCGGAAGTTTCGCCATAAAGAACGGTGCCGATAATGCGATTGTCTTTGAGGATCACGCGCTTGTAGACGCCTGCGGTGGCATCGCGCAGCACGATTTCCTCACGGTCATCGCCATCGGCAAAGTCACCGATGGAGAAGAGATTTATGCCGGTGACCTTGAGCTTCGTCGGCGTATCCGCATGCACGAAGGCCGGCGTGGTGTCGCCCGCCAGATGCGAGGCGGCAACCCGTGCCATTTCGTAAAGCGGGGCGACGAGGCCATAGACCATGCCATCCACTTCGGCGCATTCGCCGACAGAGAGGATGTCGCCATCCGACGTCTGCATGCCCGCATCCACGACGATGCCGCGATTGACGGCAAGACCTGCGTCTTTGGCCAGACCCGCATTGGGCCTGATGCCAACCGCCATCACCACCAGAGTGGCCGGAATGATCGTGCCATTGTCGAGCTCGATGCCCTCGACCTTGTCGGTGCCGACAATCTGCTTGGTATTGGCCTTGGTGATGACCTTGATGCCGCGATCTTCCATCGCTTTTTGCAGCAGGTAGCCTGCTGCCGGGTCGAGCTGACGCTCCATCAGTGTGGGCATTACATGTAGGACGGTCACGTCCATGCCGCGCATGGAAAGACCGGCGGCGGCTTCCAGCCCCAGCAATCCACCGCCGATAACGACAGCCTTTGCGCGGGATTGCGCGGCGAGTAGCATGGCGTCGACATCATCCAGATCTCGATAGGTGATGACGCCGGGCAAATCCTTGCCGGGAACGGGGATGATGAAGGGAACGGAGCCGGTGGCGATGACCAGCTTGTCGTAGCTTTCCGTCACGCCATGGTCGGATGTAACGGTCTTCGCCGCACGGTCGATGTTGACGATCCGGTGCCCCTTATAGAGCGTGATGCCGTGCTGGATATACCAGCCATCGCCATGGATGATGATGTCCTCATAGGACTTCTCACCCGACAGCACCGGCGAGAGCATGATGCGATCGTAATTGACGCGGGGCTCGGCATTGAAAATCGTGACCTGATATCGATCAGGTGCTTTCTCGAAGAGTTCTTCCAGCATGCGCCCGGGAGCCATGCCGTTTCCGATGATGACAAGTTTTTCTGTCATAGGCGTTACTCCGCAGCTTCGACGAAGCGATGACGTTCGTAGAGGAACTTCAACACGGCTTCGCGGCATTTCAGATAGGTTCGGTCGGATGCAAGCTCGATGCGGTGGCGCGGCCTTGGCAAGGGAACATCGAGAATTTCGCCGATATGGGCGGCGGGGCCGTTGGTCATCATGACGATGCGGTCCGAGAGCAGCACGGCCTCATCCACGTCGTGGGTAATCATAACCATGGTGTTGCCGAGACGGGCGTGGATTTCCATAACCGCATCCTGCAAGTGCGCGCGGGTGAGCGCATCGAGCGCACCGAAAGGTTCATCCAGCAGCAGGATTTTCGGCTCCATGGCCAGCGCGCGGGCAATGCCGACACGCTGCTTCATACCGCCGGAAATTTCTGATGGTTTCTTGTCCTTGGCATGGGCCATCTGCACGAGGTCCAGATTGCGCATGACCCATTCGTGGCGCTCGGCCTTGGTCTTGGTGTAGCGGAAGACCTTTTCGACGCCGAGATTGACGTTTTCGTAAACGCTCAGCCACGGCAGCAGGCTGTGGTTCTGAAACACCACGGCGCGTTCCGGGCCGGGCTCGTTCACTTCGCGGTTTTCCAGGAGAACCACGCCGGAGGAAACCTTGGTCAGGCCCGCGATGAGGTTCAGCATGGTGGACTTGCCGCAGCCGGAATGGCCGATGACCGAGACGAATTCGCCCTTGCCGATGGTCAGGTTGATTCCCTTCAGCACCTCGGCGCGGCTGCCACCCTTGTCGAAATATTTGTCGATATTATCGAGCTTGAGATAGGCGTTCATTTTTATCTCCCTCAATTCGCCGCTGCGCCGCGGGTGATGACATTGCCGAGTGCGGCCACCAGCTTGTCCAGCACGAAGCCGACGACGCCGATGTAGGCGAGGGCGACGATGATGTCGGGCAGGCGCGAGGAATTCCACGCATCCCAGATGAAGAAGCCGATGCCGACGCCACCGGTCAGCATTTCAGCGGCGACGATGGCGAGCCATGAGAGGCCGACACCGATGCGCAGGCCCGTGAAGATGTAAGGGGCGGCGGATGGCAGCATGATCTTGTAGAAGAACTCCAGCTGGTTCAGCCGCAGCACCTTCGCCACGTTGCGGTAATCCTGCGGAATGTTGCGCACGCCAACGGCGGTGTTGATGATGACGGGCCAGATGGAGGTGATGAAGATCACGAAAATGGCGGATGGATTGCTGTCCTGAAAGGCAGCCAGCGACAGTGGCAACCATGCCAGCGGCGGCACAGTGCGCAGCACCTGAAAGATCGGGTCGAGACCGCGCATCGCCCAGATCGACTGCCCCACGACCGCACCGAGGATAACACCTGCTACGGCGGCAAGGCCGAAACCATAGGCCACGCGCTCCAGTGAAATCAGAACCCGCCAACCCAACCCGATATCCTGCGAGCCGTTGACGAAGAACGGATAAACGATCAGGTCATAGCTTTCCTGAAACACCTGGCTCGGCGGCGGCAGTGTTGCGCCGGGGGCGGAACAGAGCATCTGCCAGACGGCGAGCATCAGCGCCAGCACGACAAGCGGCGGGATGACATTTCGGGCGATCGTGGTGGCGATCTTTTTGCCGTTCAGTGCCGGTGTCTTGCGGCGGTCGATGGCAATCACGGTGCCGCTTTTCGGAATGGCGGTGGCCGTTGCCATGCTGTCTGTCTTGCGGGCGGTTGCGGTCATGGGTCTATCCTGTTTGCAAGAGGTCCGTGCCCCTCATCCTTTGGGGGAAGAGGGGCGAGAGCGTCTTTAAGAAGCGGCTTTGATCGAGAGGCTTTCGAGATAGGCGGATGGGTTTTCCGGGTCGAAAACCTTGCCATCGAAGAAGGTCTCCTTGCCGCGGGATTTCGATGTCGGGATATCGGCAGCAGCCACGCCCAGTTCCTTGGCGGCTTCGCGCCACAGGTCTTCGCGGTTGACCTGGGATACCAGCGCCTTGATGTCGGTGTCGGGCGCGAACTTGCCCCAGCGGACATTCTCGGCCAGGAACCAGCTGTCATGGCTCTGGAACGGGTAGGATGCGCCGTCCTTCCAGAATTTCATCTGCAAATCGGTGCCATGAGCTACACGGCCATTGCCGTAATTGATGTCGCCCTTCAGGCGCCCCAGCACATCCTTTGGCGGAACGTTGAACCATTGGCGCTTGCCCAGAATGGCGGACATTTCGTCCTTGTTGTCCATGCTGTCGCACCATTGCTGAGCTTCCATCACGGCCATCAGAATAGCTTTTGCGGCATTCGGGTTCTTTTCCACCCAGTCGGCGCGCATGCCGAGCGCCTTTTCAGGGTGACCCTTCCAAAGCTCGCCGGTGGTACAGGCGGTAAAGCCGATGCCCTGATTGACCAGCTGTTCGTTCCAGGGTTCGCCCACACAGAACACATCCATGTTGCCAACCTTCATATTGGCAACCATCTGCGGTGGAGGAACGACGATGGTGGAGACATCCTTGTCCGGGTTGATGCCGCCAGCCGCCAGCCAGTAGCGAATCCACAGATCATGCGTGCCACCGGGGAAGGTCATGGCCGCCTTGATTTCCTTCCCCTCGGCCTTCTTCTTCTCGAAGGCCGCTCTCAGCTTGGACGCATCCAGCTGCACGCCGGTATCGGCGTATTCCTTGGCAACCGAAATACCCTGGCTGTCGAGGTTGAGGCGGGCGAGGATGGCCATCGGTACCGGCACATTGTTCTGCGTCACTTTGCCGGTGTGGATGAGGTAGGGCATGGGCGTGAGAATATGCGCACCATCGATGCCGTTGGATGCGCCGCCGAGAACGAGATTGTCGCGGGTCGCACCCCAGGATGCCTGTTTGGCAACTTCCACATCCGGCATGCCGTATTTGGCGAAAAGGCCTTTTTCCGAAGCAACGATGAGCGGGGCGGCATCCGTCAGCGCGATGTAACCGAGCTTGGCACCGGTCACTTCCGGCGCAGCGGCAGCCGCAAATGCGCCGGATGGGAAAGCGGATTTCATGGCCGTGATCAGGGCTGCGGTGGCGGTGGTCTTCAGCATGCTGCGGCGGCTTATGGTGCCGGTGAATGTCGGTTTCATGCGCATGTTCCCCATTTTTGATCCGCCGTTCCGGCGCTGTTTGCGAAAGGTAAAAATAAAAAAAACGCCGCTCGGAGATTGCGTTTGCCGGGAGGGAGGTCCCGGTCAGCAAAAACCTTGCGACGTCGATGTCGTTGGTAAGCAGCAGTGAAGCGCTTTTATCCTCGATCGCCGTTGACCGAGTGTTTTATACAACGCAAACGCTGTGCCAGTTTGATCGAGCGTGAATAAGCGTCTGATATGAAATCGTTATTTCTGGAATGCGTATCGTTTGCTTGAAATTTAATCGCGAAGTTCACGGCTCATATTTTGCGCACATGATGTCGGTGCGGCTTTTTCGGTGCGCAGCATTTGTGCAGTGCGTTAGAGTCAAACGTCCTCAGCGCTAGCGGAGCCGAGGTTGCCTGCACTGACTGCGAAGCCGTTCACGTAGGCCTCTATCAGGCTCGGATCGAAGACATGGCCATCCATGAAGCGGTCACCATCCGTGTCACCTTCGATGCGCGTATCGGCCTCCGGCGGTGTGTTGTTCGCGCCCAGAGCGTTGCGATAGAGATCGCTGCGATATGCCGATGCCGCAGCTTCTGTGGCTTGCGGCGTTAAGCTTGCCTGCCCCCAACGGATCATCTGGCTGTAAATCCACAGGGCCTGACTTTTACGCGGATAATTCGCGAAATTATCATGGAAAGTGAAATAGCGCTCGATCACCCGCTGATTGCCCTGCGCATCGACACTGAAGCGTCCCGCCAGTACCTGACGGATGATCTCCACAGGTGCGGCAATGTATTTCGCATCTGCCAGTGTCTCGGCCAGTGCACCGTGATTTTCGGCGCGGTCACACCAACGCGCTGCGGCATCCAGCGCCACCAGCAGGCGGGAGACGGCTTCGGGCTGCGCATCCGCCCATTCCGGGCGCATGCCGATGACCTTTTCCGGTGCCGAGGGCCAGATGTCCTGTTTGGCGGCGACGATGCGGCCGATGCCGCGTTCGCTCGCCACCATATTCCACGGCGCGCCGACACAGAAGCCATCGATGGCACCAGCGGCCAGCGCATCTGACGTCAGCGGGGGCGGCACGACGACGAGTTTGACGTCCTTGTCAGGGTTGATACCGCCGGCCGCCAGCCAGTAGCGGAATTCGTAATTGTGCGATGAGAAAGGATATGTGACGCCGAAGGTCGGCGCAGCTTCACCGCGGGCGCGCATCTCATCCAGAAGTGTCTTCAGCGCCTTGGCATTATCCAGCGCGCTTGCGGTTTCGGACAGTCCCGTAACCTCGCGCATGCGGGCAAACAGCCGCGTCGACAGCGTAATCGCGTTGCCGCCACGCCCGAGCGAAAACGGCGTGATGGTGGGCGAGGGGTTGGAGCCGAGATCCAGCATCGAAGCGACCGGCATGGGCGACAGCATGTGGGCGATATCGAACTGGCGGAAGGCCAAGCGGTCACGCACATTGGCCCAGGATACGTCCTTCACGAGATCGAGCTTCAGGCCTTCCTTCTCCGCAAAGCCGAATTCGGCGGCGGCGATCAGAACGGACGCATCAACCAGCGGAATGAAACCAGCCCGCAGGGTGCGTTGGTGGTCATTGCCGATCAAGGCAGGCCCGCTCTCGCCGCTGCCGTTTTTCGTTGCCTCGCTGACGATGGTCGTCATATCCTGTGCTCCATTTCCTCGCCTGCGCCGCTCACATCAACAGGCCCGCAGCCGTCACGACGCTTTGCGCAATCTCGGACAGTTTTTTCTTCTCGTTCATGGCCGTCTGGCGCAGAAGGGCGAAGGCTTCCTCTTCCGAGAGGCCGCGCATCTTCATCAGAATGCCTTTGGCGCGCTCGACGATCTTGCGATCCTCCAGCGCCGATTTCGCTTCTGCCAGTTCCCGTTGCAGGCGACTGAAGGCATTGAAGCGACTGACCGCCATATCGAGAATGGGTTTGACACGTTCCTTCTTGAGCCCATCGACAATATAAGCCGACACGCCCGCTTCGACGGCGGCTTCGATGGAGGCCGTATCCGAGCGATCCACGAACATGGCGATGGGTCGCCCGACGGTGCGGGTGAGTTGGAACAAGTGCTCCATCATGTCCCGATTGGGATTTTCGATATCGATGACGATGACGTCGGGACAGAGCGTGTCGATAATGCGGGCCACGCCGTGGACTTCGTGGATAACCGTGACGCGGTCATGCCCCGCCTCGCGCAGGCCTTCCTCGATAATGGAGGCGCGGATGGCGTTTTCATCGATCACCAGAATGGTCAGGTCGCGGTGCGTCATCTGCGCATAGATGACGCAGGGCAAAGAGATTTGCAATCTTTTTAATCGCGCTTAAAAACAAGGCATTTGTTGTTGAGTGTTTGTATCAAATCCTGTCTCGTCATCGCAGGCAGCTTGACAAGTATGCCATGTTTATAAAAAGTTAGCTGTATGAGTGCTGGGGCGGAATGGTTATCTGAAACGAGCCCGATTAGCCGTAAGAGTGCGGCGGAATCGGTCTTCGAAGATTTGCGATTGGCAATCGTCTCCGGGCGATTGACGGTGGGTACCCGCTTGCCTGCGGAAACGCACCTTGCAGGTCGCTACGGCGTCAGCCGACCGATTGTTCGCGAAGCGTTGCGGTCCTTGCAGACACTGGGCATGACCCAGACGCGGACGGGCAGCGGCACCTTCGTTCTGACGGACAAACCAAGCCGCGAATTAAGCTATGGCGGTTATTCCGCTCGCGATCTCATCGAAGCGCGTCCCTTTATCGAGGTTCCCGCTGCCGGTTGGGCTGCGGTGCGGCGCACCAGCGAGCAGCTGGCGCGCATTCTGAAACTCTGTGACGCCATGGATTTGCAGGAAGATCCCCATAAATGGGTCAAGCTGGATTCCGAGTTTCACAGCACCATCGCCGAAGCCTCCGGCAACGCGCTTTTTGCCAAGGTGGTCGCCGATGCGCGCGATTCCTTGAGCCAGCAATCGGAACTGCTGAACATCATGGCCGATCGCCGTATCGCCTCCAATATCGAGCATCGGCTGATTGCGGAAGCCATTGCCGCAGGTTCGGATGAAACTGCCCGAAGCGCCATGGAAGCGCATCTCGGGCAGGTCAAGCAGGTCGTCACCGCCATTATCGGTGATGAAAAGGCGCTGGGTTAGAGCGCATCTTCCGGCTGCGGTGTGAGACTGAACAGCGGCAGATTGGCCAGCAATTCCGGTCGCAAGGCCTGTTCAAGCTGTTCGGCATTCAGATAGCCTTTTTCCAGAACAACCTGCGCGACCGTGCGCCCGGAGGCCAGTGCTTCCTGCGCAACCTGCGTTGCCGCGTAATAGCCGATCAGCGGGTTGAGTGCGGTCGCGAGGCCGAGGGATTCTTGCAGCCTGCGCGCCATGATCTCGACATTGGCGGTAATGCCATCGACACAGCGTTCTGCGAGTGTGCGGCAGGCGGCGCTCAGCTGCGCGATGCTGTCGGACAATGAGCGGACGATGACCGGCTCGAACGCATTGAGCTGAAGCTGTCCGCCCTCGGCGGCCATGGTGATGGTGATGTCATTGCCGATCACCGAAAAGGCGACCTGATTGACCACTTCCGGAATGACCGGATTGACCTTGCCCGGCATGATGCTGGAACCGGCCTGGACCGGCGGCAGGTTGATTTCGCCAATGCCGGCACGCGGACCGGAGGAGAGCAGGCGCAGATCGTTGCAGGTCTTCGAAAGCTTGACGGCAACCCGCTTCAGCACGCCGGACAGATGCACGAATGCGCCGGGATCCTGTGTCGCCTCGATCAAATCTGCGGCGGTGACAAGCGGACGGCCTGTGAGTTCGACCAGATGCTTGCAGGCAGCTTCGGCATAACCGGCGGGCGCATTCAGCCGCGTGCCGATGGCCGTCGCGCCGAGATTGATTTCATGCAGCAGGGCTGCGGATTCGATCAGGCGAAGACGATCTTCGCCAAGCATGATGGCGAAGGTGCGGAATTCCTGGCCAAGCGTCATCGGCACGGCGTCCTGCAACTGTGTGCGGCCCACCTTGAGAATGCCGTCAAATTCCTTGGCCTTGCGCTCGAAAGCGTCCTGCAGGATCAGCATCGAGGCGGCAAGATCATCGATGGCTTCGATCAGCGCGACATTGATGGCGGTTGGATAGGCGTCATTGGTCGACTGGCTGAGATTGACGTGGTCGTTGGGGTGCAGATGCGCGTAGTCGCCCTTTTTGTAACCCAGAATTTCCAGCGCGCGATTGGCGATGACCTCGTTGGCATTCATGTTGGTGGAGGTGCCTGCACCACCCTGGATCACGTCGATGATGAACTGGTCGTGCAGGGCACCCTCGCGGATTTCGCGGCAGGCCTGTGAAATAGCGGTCAGCTTTTCGTTGTCCAGCAAACCCAGGTCATGGTTTGCCCTTGCCGCAGCCTCCTTTACGAAGGCCAGCCCGCGAATGAGGTAAGTATATCGGCCGATGGCAATGCCGGTGATCTGGAAATTTTCTGCTGCACGCGCCGTATGCACGCCCCAATAAGCCTCGCTCGGAATGTCTTTTTCACCGAGCAGGTCGTATTCCTTACGCATGGTCACCACTGTTTCCTCCACATGGGCAAACATTAAAATCTGTAAAGCTGCTTGACAGATTTATGTTTTGTACGCCTAGTATGAGGCAGCGTCAACGGGGGTGGATTGAGGGTTGACGCACGGTATAAGGGCCAGTATCTGAAAATAATCTGTCTTACAGCATTACAGAATTTGGTTATTTAGCATATTTTGTAGTGGTCTATACAACATTGAAAGTCGCTGATCCCGCCATGCCAGGATAGGCCATCCGGATGGAGAGGATTTGCTGACGACGAAAGCTCTCAGGGAGGGGCGATGTCAGTGGACAAGTTGAACCAAGCCAACCATCAGGTGGAAGCCCGGGAAGACCTCGGTTACCACAAGGCGCTGAAACCGCGCCAGATTCAGATGATCGCCATCGGCGGCGCCATCGGAACCGGGCTTTTTCTCGGTGCAGGCGGGCGTCTCGCCGTTGCCGGACCGGCTCTTATTTTCGTTTATGCCCTGTGCGGCTTCTTCGCATTTCTGGTGCTGCGTGCGCTTGGCGAGCTCATCATGCACCGCCCGACATCGGGTTCCTTCGTTTCCTATGCCCGTGAGTTCTACGGCGAGAAAATGGCGTTTGCGGTCGGCTGGATGTACTGGCTGAACTGGGCCATGACCTCGGTTGCCGATGTGACCGCGGTCGCGATCTACATGAATTTCTTCAAGCAATATGTGCCGTGGATGCAGGGCATCGACCAATGGGTCTTTGCCCTTGGTGCGCTGATCATCGTGCTGGCCATGAACATGCTGTCGGTGAAGGTTTTCGGTGAGCTGGAATTCTGGTTCAGCCTGATCAAGGTCATTGCTCTGGCCACCTTCCTCGTGGTCGGCGTTTACTTCGTCATCTTCGGCACGCCCATCGAAGGCCATGTCACCGGCTTCAGCCTGATTACGGATAATGGTGGCTTTTTCCCCAATGGTATTCTGCCCGCCTTCATCATCGTCCAGGGGGTCTTGTTCGCCTATGCCTCCATCGAGTTGATCGGCACGACGGCGGGCGAGACGGAAGATCCGCGCAAGGTCATTCCCGGCGCCATCCGCACCGTGGTTTTCCGCCTGTTGGTGTTTTATGTCGGCTCTGTGCTGCTGCTTTCGCTGCTTTTGCCCTATACGGCGTATAAGGCTGGCGAGAGCCCGTTCGTAACGTTCTTCGGCTCCATCGGCATCGAAGGTGCAGATATCATCATGAACCTCGTGGTGCTGACGGCCGTTCTTTCGTCGCTGAATGCCGGGCTTTATTCCACCGGACGTATTCTGCATTCCATGGCGGTTTCCGGCTCTGCACCGGCGGCGCTGGCGAAGATGAACAAGGCGGGCGTGCCCTATGGTGGCATTGCGGTTACCGCCGTCGTCACCGTCATCGGCGTCATTCTGAACGCTATCGTTCCGGCTGCCGCATTTGAAATTGCCCTTAATGTTGCGGCACTTGGCATTATTTGCGCGTGGGGTGCCATCGTGTTATGCCAACTCAAGCTGTGGCACCTGTCCCGGCAGGGGAAAATGAATCGTCCTGATTTCAGACTGTTTGGCGCGCCTTACACCGGCATACTGACGCTTGTCTTTCTCTTTGCCGTACTGGTACTGATGGCACTGGATTATCCGGCTGGCACATGGACGGTGGGTTCGCTCATCATCATTGCACCGGCTCTTGTTGCGGGTTGGTATCTGTTGCGCAATCGCATTCATCAGCTGGCAGAGGCAGACACATTGAGAAGCGCCGATGCGCGGGGACAGAAGTGAGCATTGTGGAATCGAAATTGCTGGTGGCGGTCATTGCCACCGGCGGCACCATTGCCAGCACGCGTGATGAAACCGGTGCGGCCCAGCCCGCACTTTCGGGCGAGCATCTGATTTCAGGCCTCTCCGACGCCGAGGTTCTGGTCAAGCCGGTCGAGTTGATGGCGAAGGATTCGTCCAGCCTCACCATATCGGACATGCAGGATATCAGCGATGCCGTTGGCCGGGAGCTGGCCGATCCGGCGGTGTCAGGCATTGTCATTCTCCATGGCACCGACGCCATGGAAGAAAGTGCGCTTCTGGTTCACCTCCAGCATCGGCTGACCAAGCCGGTCGTCTTCACCGGCGCGCAGTTTACCGCGGATCATCCGCAGGCGGATGGCCCCGGCAATCTTTCCGCAGCCATTGCCGCATCCGCTGATCCCGCCAATGCGGACAAAGGCGTTCTTCTCTGTTTCGGCGGCAGGCTTTTGCCCGCATGGGGGCTATACAAGCGCTCCTCAGACGAGCCGGATGCCTTCGATCTTTCCGGTCAGGCAAGCTGTTCGCAAAGCCCCGGTTTTACCGCTGCCGTTAAAGACGTCAGGGTGGATATCGTCGCCATCTATCCGGGTTGCGATGCGGTTCATATCGATGCCAGCCTCAACGCAGGTACCAAGGGCATCGTCTTGTCTGCGCTCGGCTCCGGCAATGCCAACTCGTCCGTCGTTTCGGCGGTCCAACGCTGTTTCGAAAACAACGTGCCTGTCGTGGTGTCCAGCCGGGTTCCGGTTGGTGAACTGGTGGCCGGTTATGGTGGCGGCGGCGGTGGCCACGACATGGGTGCGGTGGGGGCAATCCATTCCCGCACGCTGAGGGCAGGGCAGGCGAGAATATTGCTCGCAGCCATGATTGCATCTGGGAAAAACCACAAAGAAATGGTCAGCGCATTCAACGATTTTCAAAAAGTGGCGAAAGCGTGATTTTTTCAGGAACCTTTGTGACCTGATGCCGTTTCCCCGGCTGGGAGACCACCGGGGGCTATTCATGGCAGTGACATCAACTGCAGTCATCCTGACGCTTATTGGACTTGCAATTTTCGGCTTCGGTTCTCAGCTCGTTATGCTGGGCGGAAGCTTTTATTATGCATTGGCAGGCCTCGCATTCGTTGTGACGGCCATTCTTTTGTTTCAGAGAAACAAGGCGGCATTGCACTTCTATGCCGCTTTCGTCATCGCGACCCTGCTTTGGGCCTTGTGGGAAGTCGGCTTCGACTGGTGGCAGCTCGGCCCCCGTGGCGGCTTCATCATTTTGATCGGCATGTGGCTGTTGATGCCATGGATCAGAAAGCCGCTCGGCTTTACCAGCCCGACCGGCACATCTTACGGCGCCAACGCTGTTCCCTTGCTGACCGCCGTTCTGGTATCCGTCGGTGCTGCAGCCTTTGCGATGACGCAGGACCCGCAGGATATGGAAGGCAATCTGCCCGATGAGGTGGTGACCGCCAACCCTTCCTACGGAAATCCTGTGCCGGATAATGAGTGGCACCAATATGGGCGCACCTCTTATGGCCAGCGCTATTCGCCGCTGACGCAGATCACTGCCAACAATGTTGGTGAGTTGAAGGAAGCGTGGCGCTACCAGACCGGCGACGTGAAGTTGCCGGGCGATGTGGGCGAGACGACCTATCAGGTGACTCCCTTAAAAGTCGGCAATTCGCTTTACATCTGCACGCCGCACAATTGGGCCATCGCCATCGATGCGGCGACTGGCAAGGAAAAGTGGAAATACGATCCCAATTCGGGCATGAACCCGGACCGTCAGCATCAGACTTGCCGCGGCGTGACCTATTATGCCGACCCAACGGCACAGGCTGGTTCGCCCTGTGCGGCACGCGTTTATCTCCCGACTTCGGATGCGCGTCTGATTGCTCTCGACGCGGAAAGCGGTCAGGTTTGCACGTCCTTTGCAGACAAGGGCACGCTGCATCTGGAAAGCGGCATGGAGTATAATCCAGCCGGCTATTATTACTCGACATCCCCACCCGCCATTGCTGGCAACAAGATCATCATCGGCGGTGCCGTCAACGACAACTATTCGACGCAGGAACAGTCCGGCGTCATCAGAGCGTTCGATGTCAACAGCGGTGCCTTGATCTGGAACTGGGATTCGGGAAACCCCACCCAGACCCAGCCGCTTCAGCCGGGTCAGACCTATACGACCAACTCTCCCAACAGCTGGTCGGTTTTCAGCGTCGATGAAGCGCTTGGGCTCGTCTATATCCCGCTCGGAAATCAGGTTCCAGATCAGCTCGGTATGGGCCGGAGTGCCAATGTCGAGAAATACTCCTCCTCCATCGTCGCGCTGGATGTGAACACCGGGCAGGACAAATGGGTGCGCCAGTTCGTGCATCACGATCTGTGGGACATGGATGTTCCCGCACAGCCTGTGCTGCTCGACATCACCAAGAAGGATGGTCAGACTGTTCCGGCACTGGTTGGACCGACCAAGCAGGGCGACATCTACGTGCTGGATCGCCGCAGTGGTGAGCCGATCCTGGCGATGACCGAAGAGCCTGCGCCATCTGGTACGATCCCCGAAGATTTCAGTGCTCCGACGCAGCCGACTTCGGCGCTGTCCTTCAAGCCTGATCCGCTCCAGGAAAAGAACATGTGGGGCGTCTCCATGTTCGACCAGCTGGCATGCCGCATCAAGTTTCATCAGCTGAATTACAAGGGCCGCTACACGCCGCCATCGCTCAACGGCAGCATCATCTATCCCGGCAATTTCGGCACCTTCAACTGGGGCAGTGTCGCTGTCGATCCAGAACGCCAGGTCATGTTCGGCATGCCGACCTATCTGGCCTTCACATCGCAGCTCGTGCCGCGCGCCCAGATCCCCGCAAAGGGGCAGGATGAAAAGGGCAGCGAGCAGGGCCTGAACCGAAATGATGGTGCGCCCTATGGCGTTCTCATGGGACCGTTCCTCGGACCGCTCGGCATTCCCTGCCAGGCTCCGCCATGGGGCTATGTGGCCGGTGCCGATCTGCGCACGGGTGAGGTCGCCTACAAGCACAAGAACGGTACCGTCTACGACATGACGCCGCTGCCGCTGCCCTTCAAAGTCGGCGTACCCGGCATCGGTGGCCCGATGATTACCAAGGGCGGCGTTGCCTTCCTCGGTGCGGCTGTCGATGATTACTTGCGCGCCTATGATCTGACATCCGGCAAGCAGCTGTGGGAAGCGCGTCTTCCCGCAGGTGGACAGGCAACGCCGATGACCTATGCCATGAATGACGGCAAGCAATATGTGGTCATCGTCGCAGGCGGACACGGCTCCGTCGGCACGAAGCCCGGCGATTATGTGATCGCCTATACCCTGCCTTGAATGGGCGGTGATGAATTGTGAAATAATGGCCGGGACGAAAGTTCCGGCCTTTTTGCTTTGTGTTACCATCATGCCGTTTTTCCGAAATCATATCTTGCAATCGATATGTAATAACATTACAGCAATCATTGCTTGACGACGGTTTCTGAATGGGGCTATCTGCACGCGACGGTTTCGAGCGAGTGATCGCGAGGAATAATAGGGAATACGGTGCGAACCTTGGTTCAATGCCGTAGCTGCCCCCGCAACTGTAAGCGGATTGTCGAACCCTTTGGCGCTCATCCAAGCGTCATGCCACTGCGGGTGAATATCGCGGGAAGGTGGGTGAAGACGCAAATCCGTGAGCCAGGAGACCTGCCGTCATAAGTTCATTCCAAGTCACGGGCGGGGATGCCCGGAACAGGAGACGTCGTGATTGCATCTAGCGCCCGCCAGCGCCTTATTCCATCTGCCATGTCCCGGTTTCGGATCGTCTCTGCCCGTGTTCTCACGGACTGAGCATCGACACATGTTCACATTGGTCTGCTTCTCGCCGACCGCTGACGATTTCGGGGACTATCGGAAATGACATTCAGTTTCAAACAGACGGTTTTTGCAGCCAGTTTTGCCGTTGTGGCAATGGCAACGGCCATGCCTGCGGCTCAGGCAGCCGAGACGACCTATCCGCTGACCTTCAAGAATTGCGGTCGCGACGTGACCTTTACCCATGCGCCAGAGCGTACGGTGTCCATCGGTCAAAGCACCACGGAAATTCTCTATCTGCTCGGTCTGGCCGATAAGGTCGTGGGCACCGCGGTCTGGATTGGCCCAGTTATCAAGGGCTATGAAGAGGCCAATGCCAAGATCGACCGTCTGGCCGATAACGATCCGAGTTTTGAAAGCGTGCTGGCCAAAAAGCCTGATCTCGTCACGGCCCAGTTTCAGTGGCATGTCGGCCCGGAAGGCATCGTCGCCAAGCCGCAGCAGTTCGAAGAGCTGAAAATTCCCGTTTACACCTCGCCTGCCGATTGCACCGGCAAGGACAATTCGGGCGGTGGCGATGGCGTGCGCCATTCCGTCTTCACCATGGACCTGATCTATCAGGAAGTGACTGAACTCGCGCAAATCTTCAATGTGCAGGACAGGGGCGAAAAGCTCGTGGCCGATCTGAAGGCTCGCGAAGAAGCGGCACGCAAGAAGATCGCCTCTGCCGATGGCAAGCTGTCTGCCGTCTTCTGGTTCTCCAGTGCGGAGTTGGATATCGATCCCTACGTTGCGGGCACCAATGGTGCACCCGGCTACATCATGTCCGCGCTTGGCATCAAGAATGTCATCAACAGCGAGGAAGAGTGGCCGACGGTGGGTTGGGAAACCATTGCCAAGTCGCAGCCGACCCTGGTTGTTGCCGGTAAGATGGACCGCAGGCGGTTTCCGGCAGATGATATCGTTGTCAAGGAGAAGTTCCTGAAGGAAGATCCGGTCACGAGCCTGATGCCGTCCGTCAAACAGGGGCACATCGTTGCCATGGATGCGCAGGCCATGAACCCGACCATCCGCACCATCGAAGGTATCGAAGTTCTGGCCGACGCCGTCGTCCAGCTCGGCCTTGCCAAGTAAGCCATGCGTGCTTGTTTCATCTTCACCCGTGCCGCCTTGCTGGCGGTCGGGTGTCTGGCTCTGGCGCTCTGGTTCGGGGCTGCCATCGGCGAGACATCCATTCCCATGGATGTCGTCGCCAAGACGGTCGCAAACCGTGTGTTCCATGCAGGCTATCCGCTCGATGCCATCGATGAAGGCATCATCTGGAACTACCGCCTCAGCCGGGCGGTGGTGGCTGCCTGCTGTGGTGCGGCACTGGCCATGTCCGGCGTCGTGCTTCAATCGCTTCTGCGCAATCCTTTGGCCGATCCGTATATTCTCGGGATTTCTGCGGGTGCATCGACCGGTGCCGTTGGCGTTGCCATTCTGGGCTTCGGTGCCGGCATGCTGACCATGCCGCTTGGCGCATTTCTGGGGGCAATCGTGGCATTTGCGCTTGTCAGTCTGCTGGCCTTGCGGGCAGGCAGCGGCAACAGCGCCATCATTCTCGCAGGTGTCGCCGGTTCGCAGCTCTTCAACGCGCTGACCTCCTTCATCGTGACCAAGGCGGCCAATGCCGAACAGGCACGTGGCATCATGTTCTGGTTGCTGGGCAATCTGTCCGGCGTTCGCTGGCCGGATGTGTGGCTGGCCTTGCCTGTCGCGATTGGTGGTTTCGTCGTGTGTCTGTGGCATGCGCGTGCGCTGGACGCCTTTACCTTCGGCTCCGAATCCGCCGCCTCTCTCGGCATACCCGTGCGTCGCGTCTACATTGTTCTGACCGGCGTTTCCGCCTTGATGACGGCTATCATGGTCAGCATCGTCGGCTCCATCGGCTTTATTGGTCTCGTCATTCCCCATGCCGCACGCATGATCGTCGGCATTCGCCATGGTCTTCTTCTGCCCGCTGCTGCCTTGACGGGGGCAGTATTCATGATCGCTGCCGATATTCTGTCGCGCACCATCATCGCAGGCCAGGTTCTGCCCATCGGCGTCATCACCGCATTGTTCGGCGCACCCGCTTTCGCTCTCATTCTCAGCCAGCGACGGAGGGCCGTATGATGCTTTCAGCCCAGGATGTGTGCTGGTCTGCCGGTGGCGTGGACATCGTCAAAAATGTCAGTCTGGAGATCAGGCCGGGTGAATTTTTAGGGATCGTCGGGCCGAACGGCTCTGGCAAGACGAGCCTCATGTCGCTCCTCTGCGGTATTCGCAAATCGAAATCCGGCGAGGTTACGTTGGATGGCAAGGCGATGCAGGAGATGAACCGCCGGGACGTTGCGCGCTCCATTGCATTCGTTGAGCAACAGGCGGAAACGCAGGAGCGGATTAATGCCCGTCAGGCCGTGGAGCTTGGCCGCACACCGCATATCGGTGCCTTGTCGCCATGGTCGGTGCATGATGACGCTATCGTGGATCAGGCGCTGCGGGATGTGGACGCCGAACATCTTGCAAAGCGCATGTGGCACACGCTGTCGGGCGGCGAGCGGCAGCGTTTGCATATTGCCCGGGCGCTGGCCCAAAAGCCCGACATTCTGCTTCTGGACGAGCCGACGAACCATCTCGATATTGGCCATCAGATCGCGCTTCTGCACCTCGTGCGCAAACAGCGGCTGACTGTTGCTGCCGCCCTGCACGACCTCAACCATGCGGCCATGTTCTGCGACCGGGTGGCCGTCATGAAAGGTGGCAAGCTGGTTGCGCTTGGTGAGCCATCGGCCGTGTTCACCGTCGATCTGATCGGCGATGTCTTCGGTGTGGCGGTTGATGTCGAGCGTGAAGATGGGGACATCTGCCACATCCGCTACCGACCGCCCCGCGATGAGACCCTATCGAATTCAAGGACCGTAACATGAGCATTGTTCGAACGCTTTCCGCCAGCCTGTTTCTTGCCTGCCTTGCCGTTTCTCCCGCGCATGCAGAGACATTCGAGGTGAAGATGCTCAATCGGGGTGAAAAAGGTTCGATGGTGTTCGAGCCGGATTTTCTTCACCTGAATCCGGGTGACAAGGTCAAATTCATCGCTACCAACAAGAGCCATAACGCCGCGACCATCGACGGCATGGTGCCCGAGGGAGCGACCGGCTTCAAAGGCAAGATCAATGAGGAAATCGAAGTCGCCTTCGATCATCCCGGCTTTTACGGCATCAAATGCTCGCCGCATTACGGCATGGGCATGGTGATGCTGATCAAGGTCGGCGAAACGACGCTCCCGGAAAGCTACAAGGCGATCAACCATCCCGCCCGTGCGAAACCGCGTTTCGATGCGCTGATGACCGTTGCCGAAGGCAAATCTTAAGCCGCCACACGACTTTGCGGCATGGGCATCGTTTTCGGTAGCGCGTCTCTTGAATTGGGAGGTAGGCCTCCCACATCTGGATCAACCCGCTGGTCCGGGCCCCTCTGGTGAAAGTCTCGGTGCTTTCACGATGTCGGACCTTTTCCGATGTCTTCGCCGAGTGTGCAGAGGTTAGCGCATGATTTCCGATATTGCCGCGTGGTTCATCACGCTTTTCGTTCTCAATCCGATCCAGGCTGATGTGCAGGAGCGTATGCAAGGCGTCAACGCGTCGGCGCAGTCTATTCAGCAATCCCAGCAATGTATCGCAGCGCAGGGACCGAAGCTGCTTCAGCGTGCTGGCGAAGACCCGTCCTGGGCCGTGGCGACGGCGGCAGGCTATACGCTCGGCTGGACGTCACCTTCGCAATTGCTCGATGCAAACGATCCGAATTGCGCCGAACTGACCCGCCTGTTGCAGGCCGGTGAGGGCGAAGAGGCGAATAGCTAAGGACTATCAAAAATCCGGCGGCCTGAGATATCAGGCCTTGCCGGATTGCCAGTTGCGATACCAGTCCACAAAGGCGGCAACGCCGGTTTCGATAGTGATATCCGGTGCGTAGCCGGTCAGCGCTCGCAATAGATCGGGTGAGGCGAAGGTGCGCGGTACATCGCCCTGTTGCATGGGCAGCATGTTGCGGATGGCTTTCTGGCCGAGTACGTCTTCCACCGTTTCCACGAAGCGCATCAGTTCCACCGGCTGGCCGCCGCCAATATTGACGACGCGGAAGGGCGCGTGTTTCGACAGCGTGTCGGTCACGCCTTCTTCGGTCACGCGATTTTCTTCCGAGGGGGGTATGTGGCTCAGCCGCACGATGCCTTCGACCAGATCATCGATATAGGTGAAGTCGCGGCTCATCTTGCCTTCACCGTAGATGTCGATCGGCTGGCCCTTGAGAATGGCATCCACGAATTTGAACAGCGCCATGTCCGGGCGTCCCCAGGGGCCGTAGACCGTGAAGAAGCGGAACGCCGTGGTCGGCACCTTGTGCAGATGCGCGTAGCTGTGCGCCATCAGCTCCATGGATTTTTTGGTGGCCGCATAAATCGTCATCGGCTCGTCGGCTCTGTCGCTTTCGGCGAAGGGCACTTTTTCATTGGAGCCATAGATGGAGGAGGTAGAGGCCAGCAGCAGATGCTTGGGCTGCAGGTTTTTTGCCAGCTCCAGAATATTCCACGAACCGATGAGGTTCGAGCTGACATAATCCTTCGGGCAATCGATGCTGTAGCGAACGCCTGCCTGTGCGGCGAGGTGGATGATCACTTCCGGCTCGGCCAGATCAGCGGCGCGGTTCAGCGCATCCGCATCTTCCAGCATGCCGATCTGCGCCTTGAAGCCGTTGGACCGGGCCAGAATGGCGTGGCGTTTTTCCTTCAGCGCAACATCGTAATATTGCGTCATGCCATCGAAGCCGACGACGAAATGCCCGTCATCCAGCAAACGCTTTGCCAGATGAAAGCCGATGAAACCCGCCGTGCCGGTGATCAGATATCGCATGTTTTCGCCTTGCTTATGATGGACGGCCGATGCCGGCATAGGTGAAGCCGTGGGCCGTCACTTCATCGGGGCGATAGATGTTGCGCAGATCCACAAGAACAGGTGACGCCATGATCGACTTCAGCCGCTCGAGATCGAGCGCACGGAACTGGTTCCATTCGGTCACGATCACCACAGCATCCGCTCCCTGCGCCGCCTCATAGGGACCGGCGGCATATTCGATGCCTTCCATCAGCGGGCGCGCATTGGCCATGCCTTCAGGATCGTAGCCCGTGACCTTGGCGCCCGCATCCTGCAAGGTCTGGACGACGGCAATGGCCGGGCTGTCGCGCATGTCATCGGTGTTGGGCTTGAAGGTGAGACCCAGTACGGCGATTTTCTTGCCTCTGATATCGCCACCCACGGCAGCAATGACCTTGCGGCCCATGGCGCGCTTGCGGTTGTCGTTGACGGCAATGGTCGTTTCGATCAGACGAACCGGGCTGTCATAATCCTGCGCGGTCTTGGCCAGTGCCAGCGTGTCCTTGGGAAAGCAGGAGCCGCCGTAACCGGGACCTGCATGCAGGAACTTGGCACCGATGCGGCCATCCAGGCCGATGCCGCGCGACACATCCTGAATATCACCACCGACTTTTTCGCACAGATCAGCCATTTCGTTGATGAAGGTGATCTTCATCGCGAGGAAGGCATTGGCGGCGTATTTGATCAGCTCGGATGTGCGGCGCGTGGTGAACAGCAGCGGCGACTGGTTGAGGTAAAGCGGGCGATAGACTTCCGTCATCACAGGCCGCGCGCGTTCATCGGACAGGCCGACAACGATACGGTCAGGGCGCTTGAAGTCGTCGATGGCAGCGCCTTCGCGCAGGAATTCCGGGTTGGAGACGACGGCAATATCGGCGCTAGGATTTTCCTCGCGGATGATGCGCTCGACTTCGTCACCGGTACCGACAGGAACGGTGGACTTGGTGACGATGACGGTAAAGCCGGTCACGGCTGCGGCGATTTCGCGTGCCGCGGCATAGACATAGCCAAGATCGGCATGTCCATCGCCACGACGGGAAGGCGTTCCCACAGCAATGAAGACGACATCGGCATCAGCAACCGCGCTCTTGAGATCGGTCGTGAAGCTCAGGCGACCAGCCTTGGCGTTGCTGGCAACGATGTTGTCGAGCCCCGGCTCGAAAATCGGGATCTGGCCGTTTTTCAGCGCCTCGATCTTTTCCGGCATTTTATCGACACAGATGACGTCATGGCCGAAATCGGCAAAACAGGCACCTGAAACCAGCCCGACATAACCAGAGCCAATCATTACAATACGCATCGAAAAACCTTTCGGGATCAAGGCGGACGATCGCTCGCCAGCCGCACTTGCGCGTCAAAACAGCATTTTGAGTAGCTGTTTATCCGCCTTCGTTGCCGGGGCCAAGCGTGCAGCATGTTTTCAACGGACGATTTCAAGAAATTGTTGTAAATGGAACCGGCGACAAGGCACCACAGGGCTTGTGAAGCGTTCACCCACCATGTCTTCTGCTGCTTATTTCAGGGAAAACCGGCATCCATGATCCAGCAATCCAGCCTTTCGGAAATTTCACTCTGGCTTTCGCAGCAGGGCTATGAAGGGGTTGCCGAAGAAACCTTGCTGTCCGGCTTTTGCGAACGCTGCAACGCGGCGGGGATCAGTATCTCCTGCGCGCTGATCCTGATGGATACGCTGCACCCCGATTTCGAAGGACATGCCTTTCGCTGGGACAGCCATAATGTGTTCGAATCCTCCAGCGTCTATGATTTCACCGATGACGGAGAGGCGCGGGAAGCCTGGGAAAGCTCGGTCTTTTTTCATCTCATCAAGGAAAATGCCCATGAGGCGCGGCACCGGTTTTTTCTCGGTGAAGAGACGCGGTTTCCAAAGCTCTCCGAACTGAGAGACGCCGGCCATACGGATTATCTGGCGGCAGTCCACCGCTTCACGGATCGCGGCAGCATCGGCGAGATGAACGCCTTTTATTCGCAGTGGCTGACGCGCCACCCGGAAGGTTTTCACGACGATGAGCTTGCGGCGTTGCGCATGCTGCTGCCCACGCTGGCACTTGCCGTCAAGGCGGCCTGCTGCATGCGCATCATCGGTACGATCAGCGATGTGTATCTGGGCCGCGATGCGGGCCGAAAGGTCATGAGCGGAACGATTACCCGTGGCGAGGTCGAGAGGATCGATGCTGTCTTGTGGTTTTCCGATCTGCGGGATTTCACCGGCATTTCCGACCGGGCCGAACCAGACCAGATCATCCCGTTCCTCAATGACTATGCCGGTCTGGTCATTGATGCCATTCACGCCCATGGCGGCAGTGTGCTGAAGCTGATCGGGGACGGGGTGCTGGCGATCTTCCGCGATGGCGATCAGCAATCAGGATGTGCTGCCGCACTGGCATCGGAAATCACCATGCGAACCAACCTCACCGTTCTCAATCATCGACGCCGCATGGAAGGACTGCCGACGACCGACGTCTATCTCGGCCTGCATGTGGGTGAGGTCTTCTACGGCAATATCGGCAGCCGCAACCGGCTGGATTTCACCGTGGTGGGTCCGGCGGTCAATATGGTCAGCCGCATCAGCGGCCTGTGCGCCTCGGTGGACCGAGATACGGTCATGTCGCGGGAGTTCACGGCGGGTTGCCCGGAAGAAATGCGCGGACTGATGGTGTCGATCGGGCGCTTCGCGCTTCGCGGTTTTGCGCGGGCGCACGAGCTTTTCACCATCGACCCGGAAATCTGCTGACAACACGAGCATTCCCGAACAAGAGGGAACGATTTTTGTGCTTTCATGCCTTGTCTATCAGCGATGTGAGGCGTAGCCAGAGGTAGGGGCTATCGTCACATCACCGTCATCAGCGCATTAGATTCGATGCGAGGCGGTGGCCTGTTCTCCTGCCGGGATCGGTTGCCATGCAAAAAGGTTTTCTACTGGGGTTGCTCGCCTATGCCAGCTTTTCCTGTGGAGACGCCACCATCAAGTCGTTGGGATCACAGGTCAGCGTCTTCGAGATCGGCTTTTTCAGCATCCTGTCATCCGCATCGCTCATTTTCTTTCTAAAGCCGAAGGAAGAGCGCTGGCGGCATTTTTGGCGCATGAGCAGGCCATGGGCTGTGCATGGGCGGGCGATTTCCGGCCTGTTTGCGGGAATTCTCGGCATCTATGCCTTTACCAGCGTGCCATTGGCTGAGGCCTATGCGCTGATTTTCCTGTCACCGCTTTTCGTCACCATTCTTTCGGCGCTGGTGCTGAAGGAAGATATCGGGCTGTGGCGCTGGTCTGCGGTCATGGCTGGCATTGTCGGCGTGCTTCTGGTGGTGCGTCCCGGCTTCAAGACGCTGGAGCTTGGCCATTTCGCAGCGCTTTGCGTGGCCTTTCTGGCGGGGCTGACCATCGTTCTTTTGCGCTCGCTCGCCGGGCGGGAAAAGCGCACGTCGATCATGGGCGTGCTGATCCTGTATGGCCTGACCTTCAACGGTATCTTGATGATACCGGAGTTTCAGGTGCCGACGCTGAATCAGATCGGCGCTTTCATCGTCATCGGCATGTGCACCGCTGTCGGCCAGATAACCTTGCTGACGGCAACGAAGATTGCGCCTGCCAGCCAGATCGCACCATCGCATTATTCCCAGATCCTATGGGCGGTCGCCATCGGCGCGTCCTTCTTCGGGGAGTACCCAGATACGCTGGCGATCTCCGGTCTGGTCGTCATTGCATCGGCGGGGTTGCTGACGATGATGCGCGAGAAAATCCGTCTGGGATTTGTGCGCTGGAACCCGTTTTTCCGCAATCGTCTATGATTACGGGTCGCCAGCCGGTCTGCCCACTTCTTCCAGCAGCCAGTTTTGAAAAGCGCGCGCCAGCACATTGTCCTGCCTCCCTTCCGGCAAGGCGATGTAATAGCTGTTTTCCGTTTGCAACGGCACGTCGAAGACCACGTTCAACAGGCCGGATTTCAGTTCCGCCTCGATCAGATATTTCGGCAAAAGCGCGAAGCCCAAACCGCTGATCGCGGCCTCGATCAGCATGGAAAACTGGTCGAAGCGGCTGCCACGATAGGCGCGGTCCGAAGCAAGGCCGTTCATTTCAAACCACTCCGTCCATAATTTTGGGCGGGTGGTGACATGCAAAAGCGGGCCTTCCAACATGTCTTCATGTGTGTTCACGGCGCGGGAGGCGAGAAGCGCAGGGCTTGCCACGGGCACGATGACCTCGTTGCACAGAAAGGTGCAGGTACCATGCGCCCAGACAGGCTGGCCGTAATGAATGGCGATATCGAAGCCTTCCTCATCGAAATCGAAAGGCTGCGAGCGCGAGCCGACCGTCAGCGCCGTATCCGGGCGAGCGGCCATGAATTTGTGCAGGCGAGGGGTTAGCCAGCGGCTGCCAAACGTGGGTAGCGTCGCGATGGAGAGAGAGGCGCTGGAGGAACCGGCGGTCACGGCGCGCACCATCAGCTGTTCCGATTGCTGCAACAATCTCTGCACGTCAGGCAGAAACTTGCGGCCTGCATCCGAGAGCACGACGCGGCGGCGGATGCGCTCGAACAGCAACATGCCGGTCTGCGCTTCCAGATCGCTGATCTGGCGGCTGACGGCACTCTGTGTCAGGTTCAGCTCTTCAGCGGCACGCGTGAAATTGCCATGCCGTGCAGCGCATTCGAAGGCCTGCAAGGTAACGATATCGGGAACCAGTCGTCTGCGTGTGTCCATTCCAGTCTCGCATCAACCTACCCGCTTTCCTCATTTGAAAACGGCGCTTGAACCCGTATATGATCAGGAAAGAGAATGAAACGGGTATTGTCTGGCGTCAACCGCGATTGTTTGACCGCTTCAGAAAGACCCGGTGCAGCAACCCCCAGCCGGATTTGGCTTTTGGCATATCGCCACCGCCGCCGATCCCGCGTTTGGAACAACGGAGCCATTGTCATGAGCCAAACCACAACCAAGGTCGATGTCGTCAAGGAAGCCGCAGCGCTTCTGGCCAAGATGGGCGTTTCCCCTGAACTCTATCAGGGTGGCGACATGGCCTCGTTCAGCCCCGTCAGCGGCGAAGAAATTGCGCGTCTCAAAACGGTTTCTGCCGGTGATGTGGCTGCTATTGTCGAGACGGCAGATGCGGCATTCAAGGCGTGGCGTCTGGTGCCAGCGCCCAAGCGCGGCGAACTTGTCCGCCTGCTGGGCGAAGAATTGCGCGCCTCCAAGGATGACCTCGGTCGTCTGGTATCGCTGGAAGCCGGTAAGATCCCGTCCGAAGGTCTGGGGGAAGTGCAGGAAATGATCGACATCTGCGATTTCGCCGTCGGTCTTTCCCGCCAGCTCTACGGCCTGACGATTGCCACCGAGCGCCCCGGCCACCGCATGATGGAAACCTGGCATCCCCTGGGCGTCGTCGGCGTTATCTCCGCCTTCAACTTCCCCGTTGCCGTCTGGTCGTGGAATGCGGCACTTGCTCTGGTCTGCGGCAACTCGGTCGTGTGGAAGCCATCGGAAAAGACACCGCTGACGGCGCTTGCCGTGCAGGGCATTTTCGAGCGCGCCGTTGCCCGCTTTGGCGATGCGCCTGAAGGTCTCAGCCAGCTCATCATCGGTGACCGCACCGTTGGCGAAGCACTGGTCGATCATCCCAAAGTGCCGCTCGTCTCTGCCACCGGCTCCACCCGCATGGGCCGCGATGTCGGTCCGCGTCTTGCCAAGCGCTTTGCCCGCGCCATTCTGGAATTGGGTGGCAACAATGCCGGTATCGTCTGCCCATCCGCCGATCTCGATATGGCCCTGCGCGCCATCGCCTTTGGTGCCATGGGCACTGCCGGTCAGCGCTGCACCACGCTTCGCCGCCTCTTCGTGCATGACAGCGTCTACGATCAGCTCGTTCCGCGTCTGAAGAAGGCCTATGCGTCTGTCTCCATCGGCAACCCGCTGGAAACCTCCGCACTTGTTGGCCCGCTGGTCGATAAGGCAGCTTTCGACGGCATGCAGAAGGCGCTGGAAGAAGCCAAGGCTCATGGCGGTGTCGTCGCCGGTGGCGAACGTGTTGCCGAGGCTGGCAAGGACACAGCCTATTACGTGAAGCCAGCGCTGGTCGAAATGCCAAAGCAGGTTGGCCCTGTGCTGGAAGAAACCTTCGCGCCGATCCTCTACGTGATGAAATACAGCGATTTCGATCAGGCGGTTGCAGACCACAACGCCGTTGCCGCTGGCCTTTCCTCCTCCATCTTCACCCGCGATCTTCAGGAAGCCGAGCGCTTCATGGCGGCAGACGGTTCCGATTGCGGCATTGCCAATGTCAATATAGGCACATCAGGTGCGGAAATCGGTGGTGCCTTCGGCGGTGAAAAGGAAACCGGTGGCGGTCGCGAATCCGGCTCGGATTCCTGGAAGGCCTATATGCGCCGCGCCACCAACACGGTGAACTATTCCAAGGCGCTGCCGCTTGCGCAGGGCGTGACCTTCGATATCGACTAATCGGAAAAAGATCGGCTGGCGAGCATGCCTCGCCAGCCGATGATGTTTAGCCGATGGACATCAGGCTGGCATTGCCGCCCGCTGCTGTCGTGTTGACGCTGACGGAAACTTCTTCCAGCAGCCAGTTCAGATTGTAAGGCTGTTCGGTTCCCTGCAACGCATCGGTCGTTGCGGCCTGAACCAGAACGAGCGGGCCGGGAAGCTCCGCGATCCGGGCATTCATCTGCCGCACCCTATCAGCATCACCTTCCACCAGCGCACCGGCAAAGGGGCCGGATTTCGCCCAATCATCCGACCATGCGATATGGGCTGCGACACTGGATGGCAGGCCGCTTAGCTCCGTTTCCAGACCGTTCTGCTTGTCGATTGCGACCGTATTGCCGGTCGCAAGTGCTGCTGCCAATTGGCGGAACAGTCCCTCTGCCGTCAGTGCGGCCAGAAGAACATGACCGCGTGGATGTAGGGCGTAAAGATTGCGCTCACCCACCGGGCCCGCAAGCTCCGTCTCGAAACCGAGGCCGGAGAGTTTGGCGGATAGACGGGCCGTTTCAGCCGCCGCCGTCTCGCCTTTCGCCTCCAGCCAGTTGGCGAAATCGGCAATGGACGTGTCGTTCTGCTGACCTTTGCGCTCGACAGTAGGCGCAGTCTTCGTCAGGCGACCGAGATAGAGGGGACCGCCAGCCTTGGGGCCAGTGCCGGACAGACCGCGTCCGCCGAAAGGCTGGACGCCGACGACAGCGCCGATGATGTTGCGGTTGACATAAAGATTGCCCGCTTTGATGCGTGACAGCACATGGGCAATCGTCGTGTCGAGGCGCGTATGCAGGCCAAAGGTCAGGCCGTAGCCGGTGGCATTGATGTCATCGATCAGACGATCAAGCTTCTCACGTTTGAAGCGGATGACATGCAGAACGGGGCCGAAGACTTCGCGTTTGAGATCGGACAGTGACGTCAACTCGATGATGGTCGGCGGCACGAAGGTTCCCCTGTCGGTCTCACCGGCCAGCGTGATTTGTTCGATGCGGTTGCCTGACGCTCGCATGGATTCGATGTGCTTTTCGATGTTTTCCTTGGCTTCCTGCGTAATGACCGGGCCGACATCCACCGACAGGCGATCCGTTCTGCCGATGCGCAATTCATGCAGCGCGCCCTTCAGCATGGTCAGCGTCCGCTCAGCCACATCGTCCTGAAGGCAGAGAACGCGCAATGCCGAGCAGCGCTGACCGGCGCTATCGAAAGCGGATGCGATGACATCGGCTACGACCTGTTCGGCCAGTGCCGAGGAATCCACGATCATGGCGTTCTGGCCACCGGTTTCGGCAATCAGCGGAATGGGCTGGCCTTCGCTCGATACGCGTGCAGTCAGCTGTTTCTGGATGAGGCGGGCGACCTCGGTTGAGCCGGTGAACATCACGCCTGCTGTTTGGGAAGCGCCCACCAGCAGCGCGCCGGTTTTGCCATCGCCCGGCAGAAGCTGCACGGCATCTTCAGGGACGCCAGCGGCATGCAATAGCCGAATGCCTTCTGCAGCAATCAGCGGTGTTTCCTCGGCAGGCTTGGCCAAAACCGGGTTACCGGCAACCAGCGCTGCGGCCACTTGCCCGATGAAGATCGCCAGCGGGAAATTCCATGGGCTGATGCAGACGACGGGGCCAAGTGCCTGTTGCTGCGGGCCGAAGGTATTGCGGGCCTCGGCGGCGTAATAGCGCAGGAAATCGATGGCTTCGCGCACTTCGGCAATGGCGTTGGGCGCCGACTTCCCGGCTTCGCGCATGATGAGACCGAGCAGTGTCGGCAACTTTGCCTGCATCAGATCGGCTGCCTTTTCGAGGCATGCCGCGCGCTCTTCCACGCTGGTCTGCGGCCATGTGGATGCGGCGGCTGCTTCGAGTGCTTTCGTCACATCGCCTTCGGTCGGTTCGGTGACAAAGCCGACGATATCATCGAGGTCGCCGGGGTTGAGAACAGGGCGCGTTGAGCCTGTGGCAATGGGCGATGCGGCCTTCCATTCGGTCTCGGCGCTTGCGGACAGTGCTTCGCTGAGTGAGGCGAGGGTGTCTTCATTGGCGAGATCGAGGCCGGAGGAGTTCACGCGTGCGCCATAGAGGTTGGCGGGCTTGGAAATCTTGTCGTGCTGCGCACCCGGTGTCGCCATAGATTTGACCACCGCGACCGGGTCTTCCAGCAGCGAGTCGATAGCGACATTGGGGTCGGCAATGCGGTTGACGAAGGAGGAGTTCGCGCCGTTTTCCAACAGGCGGCGCACGAGATAGGCGAGCAGCGTTTCATGCGTTCCAACCGGCGCATAGAAACGGCAGGGGCGGTCGAGGTTTTGTCTGCCAACGACTTCGCTGTAGAGCGGCTCGCCCATGCCATGCAGGCATTGGAACTCGTAATCGCCGATTTTGAAATCAGGACCGGCCAGATGATAGATCGTCGCCAGCGACTGCGCATTGTGGGTCGCAAATTGCGGGAAGATCACGTCGCAAGCGGCAAGAAGTTTGCGTGCGCAAGCTATGTAGGACACATCCGTATGGACCTTGCGGGTGAAGACAGGGAAATCCTCCAGCCCATCCAGCTGCGCGCGTTTGATTTCCGCATCCCAATAGGCGCCCTTGACCAGACGCACCATGATGCGGCGGTTGGAGCGGCGGGCCAGATCAATGATGTAGTCCAGCACGAAGGGGCAGCGGCGGCTATAGGCCTGCACCACGAAGCCAAGGCCCTGCCAGTTGCCCAGTTCCGGGTCGAGAGCGATGGCTTCCAGCAGATCGAGAGAAAGCTCCAGCCGGTCGGCTTCTTCGGCATCGATGTTGAGGCCGATATCGTAGCTTTTTGCCAGCAGCATCAGGGATTTCACGCGCGGCAGAAGCTCATCCATCACGCGCAGTGCCTGCGCACGGGCGTAACGCGGGTGCAGCGCAGACAGCTTGATGGAAATGCCGGGGCCACCATAAACGCCGCGACCGGCAGAGGCCTTTCCGATGGCATGGATCGCCTGTTCATAATCGCGGTAATACCGCTCGGCATCCTTTGCCGTCGTCGCGGCTTCGCCCAGCATGTCATAGGAATATTGAAAGCCCTTGGCTTCCAGCGCCTTGGAGCGGTTGATGGCTTCGCCAATCGTCTGGCCGGTGACGAATTGTTCGCCCATCATCCGCATCGCCATATCCACGCCACGGCGGATAACGGGTTCCCCGGCGCGGGAAATAAGCTTGGTCAGCGCAGCTGACAGGCTCTTGTCGTTGACGGTCGAGGTTAGCTTGCCAGTGATGACCAGACCCCATGTGGCGGCATTGACGAAGAGCGAACGTCCGCCGCCGAGATGCGAGCGCCAGTCACCGGTGGCGATCTTGTCGCGGATCAACGCGTCGCGGGTGGCAGCGTCGGGAATACGTAGCAGCGCTTCGGCAAGGCACATCAGCGCCACACCCTCCTGACTGGAGAGGGAATATTCCTGCACCAGACCTTCGACACCGGTGCCTTTTGCTTTGGAGCGCAGCGCCTGAACCAGCTTGCGGGCGGTGGTGCGGATCGTATCGGCCTGTTCGGGCGAAACACTCGCAGCTTCCAGCAAGGGCGCGATGCAGTCAGGCTCGGCACGGCGATAGGCAGCAGTGATGGCTTGGCGAAGCGGGCTTTGCGGTCGCACCGGTGGCGCGAATTGCGCAAAAATCTCGCCGGTCTCATTGGTACGTGTCGTGTTTATCGTTGCTGCGTGTTCCGCCATCGGCCCGGCCCCTGGGATGTCTGTTTCGAGCGCGTGTTCTTGTCGCTCTTTCTCAGTGCTCAGAATATCATTGCCGTTGAAATTGCTATGGTCCTATTTTAGCGATATATCAGGACAAAATGACTTATAATACGCGATATAGGAGGCAAATTGGATGGCAAAACCATCAGAAACAGGCGATCTGGATCACTTCGATCTGAAGATACTGGAAGCGATGAGCGAGGACGGGCGCATGTCCATTCTGCAACTCTCCAAGCAGGTCGGGCTTTCAAAGACGCCGTGCCAGACACGGCTGAAGCGTCTGGTGGATGAGGGCTATATTCTCGGCTTTCGCGCCATGCTCAACCCGGCCAAGCTTGGCCTCGAGCACATTGCCTTTACCGAAGTCAAACTCTCCGACACGCGGGAAAAGGCGCTCGAAGATTTCAACACGGCTGTTCGCAAGATCAAGGAAGTGGAGGAATGCCACATGATTGCGGGGGCGTTCGATTATCTGCTGAAAGTGCGCACCACAAACATCCGAAAATATAGACAGGTATTGGGAGAGAAAATTTCCAGCCTGCCCTGCGTGGCCAACACATCGACCTTCGTCGTCATGCAGTCGGTGAAGGATGTCGGTATGTAAAAAACGGCGCAGCTTTTCAGCCGCGCCGTTTTCTTGTCTTTAAATGTTTAGCGTACCGCAGCCGCTGCGGTAACAGCCGTCATCTGGGCATCAGGGCCAAACTCGTTTTCGTCTTCGATGCCAAGCAGTTCCTGCAGGCGAAGGCGGGCTCGGCTGACGCGGCTCTTGATCGTGCCCACAGGGCAACCGCAAATCTCCGCAGCTTCCTCATAGGCAAAACCGGATGCGCCGATCAGAAGAATGGCTTCGCGCTGATCTTCTGGCAGTTTGGCAAGCGCCGTCTTGAAATCAGCGAGATCGACGGAACCATGCTGTTCCGGCGGCACGGACAGGCGAGACGTGTAGGCGCCGTCCGTATCCTGCACTTCACGGCCCGATTTTCTGATCTGGCTGTAGAACTCGTTGCGCAGGATCGTCACCAGCCATGCCCGCATATTGGTGCCGGGTTGATAGCTGTCCTGCTTTGCCCAGGCCTTCATGATCGTATCCTGTACGAGGTCATCGGCCCGGTCACGCGATCTGATGAGAGATATGGCAAAGGCGCGCAGATTTGGCAGGGCTGCCAGCATTTCGCGCTTGAAATTATATTCGTTCTTGCTCGAATCTGTTGCCATCATCCCCTCGAAGCTTTCGCGTTGTTTTCAGCTTCGTCGAGCTTTTCAAGAAGATCGAGAAATTTGTCTGGAATTCCCTCATCCTGAACTGCATCATACAATTCTCGTAATTTTCGGGAGATTACGGCGCGACCCGAATCGGGAACCGTCGGCGGTGTTCCCTTGTCAGATGGATCCTGGTCCGATTGAAACATGCTCATGATTTCCGGTATTCCTTTGGTGACGTCGCTAGTAATGCGTGGCAGAAAAAATAGTTCCAGCCAAACGGAACTTTTTTTGAAACGCCGCGTTTTTTCGTTCAGGTTTGCGCTGCAAACCGCATGAACAGGGGAGAATTCCATGTCAGTTTCTACACGCATCGCTCCGCATCTGCCCTATCTCCGCAGGTTTGCGCGTGCCGTTTGCGGTTCACAATCAACTGGCGATGCTTATGTTGCCGCCAGCCTTGAGGCACTGATCGCAGATGTCAGCATTTTTCCGCAGACGAGCAGTGATCGCGTTTCGCTTTACCAATTGTTTGTCTCCATCTTTAGTTCCGTTACCATCAACATCAAGAATGATGAGAACCTGACTGGATGGGAAAAGCGCGCCTCCGCCAATCTTTCGGCTGTTCCCGCCGTGCCGCGCCAGGCGTTCCTGTTGACAACGGTTGAAGAATTCACCCTTGCAGAAGTTGCAGAAGTGCTGCGCGTGCCAGAAGGCGAAGTCAGCAAGCTGATCGACGAAGCCGCTTCCGAAATCGCCCGCCAGGTTGCGACAGATATCATGATCATCGAGGACGAGCCTCTGATCGCCATGGATATCGAGCAGATGGTGACCGACCTTGGCCACAACGTGACCGGCATTGCCCGTACGCACAAGGAAGCGCTCGAGCTGTTCCACCGCACCCAGCCGAAGATGATCCTGGCCGACATTCAGCTCGCAGACGGAAGCTCCGGTCTGGAAGCAATGAAGGAAATCCTTCAGATGACGACGCTGCCGGTTATCTTCATTACGGCTTTCCCTGAACGTTTGCTGACCGGTGAGCGCCCAGAGCCAACATTCCTCGTCACCAAGCCATTCAACCCGGATATGGTCAAGGCCCTCATAAGTCAGGCTCTTTTCTTCAATGAAAGTTCACGCGTCGCCGCATAACTTGCACTGATTTTAAAAAGATTTTGGAACTCGGGTTCTTACCCGGCGTTGACGTCGATATGTTTTTTCAAGCATCGCGACCATCATCGCCGTTCCGCGTTAGGAGACAATATTGCATCGGCTGGCGTGGCATAATGCGGAGCGGGATGAGGGCGATCTGCACGATTCACTCGTGCTCGCACTGCTGGACTCTGACGAGACGGTTATGCTGCAAGACCGCGATAAGGAGTATATCTTTATCGCCAACCTGCCCGACGTATGGAGCCTGCCAACGGAATCCGGGCAAGACCCGACCGATGTGACGATGTTCGGCAACGACCTCGCGGTCCGTCTGTCCGAACTGAAGAAAGACCTGACCTCTGCGGGAAGCCGCGGCATGCTGGAAGTCAGCGCTGGCAAGGACCGTGTCTTCCAGTTTCATGTCTATTCCACCGTGAATATGTCCGGGCAACGGGTTCTCAAGACCACAATCAGAGAAATCACGGTCGAGCGGCGTCGTGAGCAATTGCTTCGCTCGCTTTTGCGTGAGGTCAGTCACCGTTCCAAAAATCTTTTGGCGATCATCCAGAGCCTGTCGGCTCAAACGGCGCGTTTCAGCTTCACCAAGGAAGATTTTCTGCGCAAATTCCGGGGGCGTCTGCATGCGCTGGCGCAATCCCAGGATTTGATCACGGATTCCGACTGGCGCGGCGCGGAGATTTTCGATCTCCTCAAACAGCAGGCCGACCTTTATCTTCCGGAATACCCAAACCTGATAAAGATGGTTGGCGAGAACCTTTTGCTGAACCCGAATGGCGCGCTCTATGTGGGTCTGGCTTTCCACGAGTTGGTAGTGAACACCGTCAGCCATGGCGGCAATCTCTCGCGCCATCTTCCCATCACGCTCGATTGTCGCAAGGACGGCGAATTTTTCGAAGTTCGCTGGACGGAGCCTTTGGGTGGCGAAGCCGCGCAATCGGCTTCTGCTGATGCCGGCAAGAGAAGCCACTTCGGAAGTGTCGTGCTGGAAAAGGTCGTGCCTGCGGCCTTGGGCGGTGAGGCGAGCTATAATGTCTCGGCTGACAATATCGACTATTTCCTGAAATTCCCGGCACCCCTTCCCACGTAATCCATAGCTGCGCGGCATCGTGAAACGGCCCGTGTGCTCACGGCTGCTGTGAAATGGCTGCAGGTATTTTGGTTTGAAAACAGCCCTAAAACACAAAAGCACGGCTCCGTAGAGCCGTGCTATCTGTGGCAGGTTTTCAGGGGCAAAACCTGCATCGCCAAGCCTCAGGCGGGGACGGGGAGTGGCTTGGCTTGCTGTAACAACGTGACCGGTACCGGTTAGTTCCCGCCATGGTTCAATTTTATTCCAGCACCGTCGTATTTTTCTGCGTCAGGAAATGGCGCATAGGTGCGGTCAGCGTCCAGCGGAAGCCTTCTTCACTATAATCCATTGATATATTGGCAGAAAATGAACTTTCCGCGTGGCGTTTGATGATCGTCGTGCCAAAGCCGCTGCGTGTTGGTGCAACCGCAGCAGGGCCGCCAATCTCGTTCCAATCGATGGTAAACTGGTCGTGATCGCCATCGACCTTCCGTGTCCATGACAATTCGACGGTGGCGGTCTTTCTGGACAGCGCACCATATTTGATCGAGTTGGTGGTCAGTTCGTGAATGATGAGGCCGAAATTCTGCGCTGCTTCTGGCGACAGCATGAAGTCTTCACCGCTGAGCTTGACCTGATCGACGGCGGTGCCGAAGACATTCATATGTGTCTCGATCAGCTTGCGCATCGGCAGGCCCTGCCATTGCACCTCCGATAACGCGCTGATCGACATGCCGAGGCCGCGAAGCCTGTGGTCCACTTCCTTCTGGAATTCGGGCACCGTGGTGTTTTCACGCGCAAGCTGGCGCATCATCGCCTGCACCAGCGTCAGCAGGTTTTTGGAGCGGTGAACCAGCTCGTGCAAAATGAGGTGAGTGCGGTCTTCCGCCTGACTGCGGTCAAAGGACGCGTTGGATAGTGCCACAGCCACCTGGTTGGCCTCTTTGATCTTGGTGTCGATGGGCGCAACGATCTCGCCTTCACCAATGCGTTTTGCCATATCCACCAGTTCACGGATCGAGCCGCGCAACTGCCGGCCAACCAGATAGGCACCGGCGATGGCAATGATGACAAGCACGAAGCTGCCGATCATCATTTTACGCCATGTGCTGACCAAAGCCGACTGGCTGTTATCGGCGGGTCCCCAGATCACCGCTTTCCACGACCAGCCCGGAAGCTGGGAATAGGCATAGATAATGCCGTTCTGATCTTCAAAGCTGCCGCTGAAGGATCGCATCAGTCCGGTTGCGTCGCTGTGGCCGAAAGCGGTGCCCGCTGCGATCTCGTCCGGCGCGCTGGAGGAAACGACGTGGCTGTCGGCATCCAAGATGGCAATCGACCAGCCGGGCGGAAGGCCATCGGTGGAAATCAGCCCCATCAGGTCGCGGGCATTCTGAGTCATGATCAGGGCGTCGCCCGCAGCGGACAGCGCGCGCGGCAGTGGCCGCATGACGTTGAACACCCATTCCTTGCTGGTATTGCCGTAAAAAATATTGGACACGGCTGTCCGCCCACCGGCAATCACGTCAGGAAGCTTGATGTCCGGTGGTACGTTGCCCAGAGTTTGCTCGAAAGGCACGCGGCTGTTCAGGCGCTGTTTTCCGTTGGCGGTGGCAATGATGACATAGAGCCCTTGCTTCTGGAGGCTCTCGCTCACTCGCTTGTGAAAAGCCGAGAGGTCGCCATCTTCCAGTTCCGGGAACTGCGAGAGGAGATTGAGCGAGGTTGCCATTTCCTGCAAACGCCGATCGATGTTGCGGCTGACGGCGCGGGCATCTTCGACCGCCTCGCGCTGAAGGTCGCCTCTCTCATCTGCTTCCAGCTTTAACATCAAATAGCCGACGAAGATAATCAGCGGCAGCGTGATTACCGTTGTCATAACAACGAGATAGACGCTTATCGGCGCAGTCGGAAAAAAGCCAGCAAGGCGTTGTCTTAGTCTGGAAATGAAATCGTTCTGCATTGTTTCGCTGGTTTCGACTGCTGCTCAAGTCATGGTAGGGTGGGCGCAGAATGGCTGAAGCGGAGAAGCTTCGCAATCCCATTATATGCCCGAATAAACGTCATTTTTCGCTGTTGATCGGGCGCTAGATTGCCTAAAAAAATGGCGGAACTAATTCCGACCTGCCGTCGTTTGCAAACCAACAGGCTCACACAGAAACGGACAAACCGTAGTGAGCAGGTTTCGAACGAAGACAATAAGGAAGGTACGAAATGAACAAGACACTCACCACGATCGTCACTGCCGCTCTCTTGGGTTCCACGACATTCGCACCACTCGCCATGGCACAGACCGCCGCCGAGCCAGCACCGGCTGCACCGGGCGCCGCTGCTCCTGCCACACCAGCCGCCCCTGCTGCGCCAGCAACGACCGCTGCTACACCAGCAGCCAGTGGCAGCTACCTGACGGAACAGGCTGCAACGCAGATCAGCGCCAATGACTATATTGGCAACGCCGTCTACACCTCTGCCGATGAAAGCATCGGTAGCGTGACGAACCTCATCCTCGAAGAAAATGGCGGCATCGTCGCAGCTGTTGTGGGCGTTGGCGGGTTCCTCGGCATCGGTGCCAAGGACGTAGCAGTTCCGATGGACAAGATCACGGTTACCCGTGACACGCAGAGCGGCGCTGTTCGCCTGACGACAACGGAAACGGCTGAATCTTTGAAGGCTGCGCCAGAATTCGTTACCATGAAGGACAAGAAGGCAGCTGACGGCGCCGCAGCACCTGCGCCAGCCAGCGATGGTGCAACGACGACAGCACCGAAGCCATAAGGTTTCCTGGGAGAGAGGAGCTACGGGAGCGTTCCTGTAGCGGAAACACCGGTCCAAAGGACCGGTGTTTTTTTGTGCTTTTGCGTTTGTTACATGCTCTCGTTGCGGGACGAATGCCAGCGCCATGCCGAGCGGATAATGTCTTCCAGCGTATATTGCGGCTCCCAACCCAACACTTCCCGCGCCTTGTCGTTGTTGGCGACGAGCGTGGTGGAGTCGCCTTCGCGACGGTCGGAATATTCCACCGGGAAGGGACGACCGGAGACTTCCGAGATCGTGTCGAGCAGTTCCTTGACCGTCGTTCCGGTACCAGTGCCGAGATTGAGTTCGACGGTCTCCCCGCCTGCCAGCAGGTAATCCACGGCACGCACATGGGCGTCGGCTAGGTCGAGAATGTGGATGTAGTCGCGCACGCATGTGCCGTCACGCGTATCGTAATCCGTACCGAACACCTTGAAGCCTTCGCGACGTCCAAGCGCCGCTTCGATGGCGAGCGGAATGGCGTGGGTTTCAGGCTTGTGCCACTCGCCGATCCGGCCTTCGAAATCCGCGCCTGCCGCATTGAAATAGCGCAGCATGACGGATTTCAGGTCCTTGTAGGTGCTGTAGTCTTTCAGCGCCTGCTCCACCACCCATTTGGTGCGACCATAGGGATTGATGGGTGCTTGGCGGTGGGTTTCGTCCAGTGGCACGCGTTCCGGCAGGCCATAGGTTGCGCAGGTGGAGGAAAAGACGAAGGCCTTGACGCCTGCATCCATCGTGGCCGACAACAGGGTCAGCGCGCCAGTGACATTATTATCGTAAAAGGCCATCGGGTTTTTGACGGATTCGCCGACTTCGATCAGCGCTGCAAAATGCAGAACGGCTTCCGGCTTGTGTTTCGCAAAGACTTCGTCGAGACGCGCCCGGTCCCTGATATCGCCCTGTTCGAAGGGCCCCCAGCGGACGAATTCCTCATGGCCGTTTGAAAGATTGTCGAAAACGACTGGCTCATATCCACGCTCGGCGAGCAACAGGCATGTGTGGGAACCGATATATCCGGCACCGCCGACAACAAGGACTTTCTTCCGCATCCAACATTCTCTCCGTTAAACAGATGGTTGCAACCTGCGTAACATTTTGTCGGCAGAAGGGCAGCGGGAAATTATCGCGGATGAAAAAAGGAAAGCCGCCTTTGGGGAAAGGCGGCTTATCAGATTCTCCAGATACTCGGATCACTTTTTCTTTTTAACCGTTGTCCGTGTCGCGATGTAACCGAGGGCCAGTGCGCTCAGCAAAGTCGTGTAGGGACGCGCCCTCAGTGCACCGGCAGCCATGGCCTGTACTGCCAATGGTGCAGCCGCCAGCGGAGCCAAGGGCATAACGGGCCTCGTCGCATAAACGCGAGGCCTGCGCATGATCGCCAGACTGACGATCATGATGACGCCCAGAAGAAATGCGACGCCTGCAATGACCAGTGCCGCAGGTCCGGCACCGATTTCTTTCGCCAGATAGATCGAGCCACCGATGATCGCGGCAATGAAGGCGATGGCAAAAAATACGCCTGCCAAAACCCAAAGCAGAAGCTTGGATTTTATGCGCCGTGTTACGAGTTGGCCTTCTCGCTGGGTATCGCCGAGATAAAGCAGCAGCGCTTCAATCATGATGCTGCCTTAGCGCCGGGTGACGAGGGCGATAAGGAAACCTGCGGCCACTGCGATGCCGAGAGACTGGAGAGGATTTTTCTGAACCTGATAGGTCAGATTGTCGTTGATAGACTGAATTTCGTGGCGAACGTTATCGACCGTTTCTTCGCCAGCGGCCAGTGCGTCATCGGCAACGCGGGTTGCGCGTGCCTTGACTTCGGAAGAAACACCGACGCCCAGAGCCTTCACGCTGCCTGCGAGGTTTGCGAGATCTTCGCGCAACTGTGTGAGTTGTGCAGCAACATCGGCTGCATCGCCGCCTTCGAGAGTTTCACGGACTTTGTCTTCCACGTTGCGAACCGTCGCCATGATGTTTCCTTTTCTGAAGTGATGTCAAAAACGCCGTGTCCACGGCTCACGCGTAGTTTCAAAACGTGCATGCCCTTGTTTGGTTCCGCATCTTTGCGGTGAGAGGAGAAAAAAGAACTCTGTTGCAGAATCTGTCCTGCGGGTTTGTTTTCCTGTCACAAGCATCATATAAGGCCCGTCAATCAGACCCGTCTTTGACTTCCATCAACATGTGATCCGCCAATGCTTCAGACGCCATACTATCTCATCGACAAGACCAAGCTTCTTCGCAACATGGAGAAGATTGCCTATGTGCGCGAAAAATCCGGCGCGAAAGCTCTTCTGGCCTTGAAGTGCTTTGCCACTTGGTCGGTGTTCGATTTCATGTCGCAATATATGGATGGCACGACATCGTCGTCGCTTTACGAAGTGCGTCTCGGTCGCGAGAAATTCGGCGGTGAAACGCACGCTTACAGCGTTGCCTATGCCGATTACGAGATCGAAGAGGTCATCTCCAACGCCGACAAGATCATCTTCAATTCCATTGGCCAGCTGGAACGCTTCGCCGACAAGGCATCCGGCATCACGCGTGGTCTGCGCCTTAACCCGCAGGTTTCCTCGTCCACCTTTGATCTGGCCGATCCGGCCCGTCCGTTTAGTCGTCTGGGTGAGTGGGATGTGGCGAAGGTTGAAAAGGTCATGGACCGCATTTCCGGCTTCATGATCCACAACAATTGCGAAAACGGCGATTTCGAGCTGTTCGACCGCATGCTGGGTCAGATCGAGGAACGTTTCGGCTCGCTGTTGTCGCGGGCGGAATGGGTCAGCCTTGGCGGCGGCATCCACTTTACCGGTGACGATTATCCTGTTGATCGCTTCTGTGATCGCCTCAAGGAATTCTCGGAAAAATACGGCGTTCAGGTCTATCTGGAGCCCGGCGAAGCATCGATCACCAAGAGCACGACCTTGGAGACTACGGTTCTCGACACGCTGTTCAACGGCAAGAACCTCGCCATTGTCGACAGCTCCATCGAAGCGCATTTGCTCGATCTGTTGATTTACCGCGAAACAGCCAAGGTCTCCCCCAACGAGGGTGACCATCCCTACATGGTCTGTGGCAAGTCGTGCCTCGCAGGTGACGTGTTTGGCGAGTTTCGCTTCGAGAACGAACTGAAGGTAGGCGACCGCGTGTCCTTCCAGGACACGGCCGGTTACACCATGGTCAAGAAAAACTGGTTCAACGGCGTCAAAATGCCGACGATTGCCATCAAGGAACTCGACGGCACTGTCCGTGCCGTTCGTGAATTCGACTTTGCTGATTTCCAGCAGAGCCTGTCTTAACGTCAAACCAAGCTCATCCCTACGGGGATAAAGGGGGTATCACCTGAAATGAAGAAGAACGTTCTCATCATCGGCGCCGGTGGCGTGGCACAAGTTGTGGCGCATAAGTGCGCCCAGAACAGCGATGTATTGGGAGACATTCATATTGCGTCACGCACAGTTGATAAGTGCCGCAAGATTGTCGAGTCCGTACGCGAAAAGAAGAGCCTCAAGACAGATGTAAAGCTTGAGGCCCATGCGCTTGACGCGATGGATATCGAGGCGACGAAAGCCTTGATCGTGAAGACCGGCGTGCAGATCGTCATCAATGTCGGTTCTGCCTTCGTCAACATGTCCGTTCTTCGTGCCTGCATGGACACAGGCGTTGCCTATATGGATACGGCGATCCACGAGGATCCGACCAAGATTTGCGAAAATCCGCCGTGGTACGGAAACTACGAGTGGCAGCGCGCCGCCGAGTGCAAGGAAAAAGGCGTCACCGCCATTCTCGGCGTCGGCTTCGATCCGGGTGTCGTTAACGCCTATGCGCGTCTGGCCAAGGATGAGTATTTCGACAAGGTCACCTCGGTCGATATCGTCGATATCAATGCCGGCAGCCATGGCCGCTGGTTCTCGACCAACTTCGATCCTGAAATCAACTTCCGCGAATTTACCGGTGTCGTCTATTCCTGGCAGAACAACCAGTGGCAGACCAACGAGATGTTCGAAGTCGGTCAGGAATTCGATTTGCCTGTCGTCGGCAAGCAGAAGGCCTATATGACGGGCCACGACGAAGTGCATTCGCTGTCCAAGAACATGGATGGAGCAGACGTGCGTTTCTGGATGGGCTTTGGCGACCACTATATCAACGTGTTCAACGTGTTGAAGAACCTTGGTCTTCTCTCCGAAAAGCCTGTTAAAACCGCCGAAGGTCTGGAAGTCGTGCCGCTGAAGGTGGTCAAGGCCGTGCTGCCCGATCCGTCTTCGCTGGCGCCCGATTATGTCGGCAAGACCTGCATCGGCGATGTCGTCAAGGGCATCAAGGACGGCAAGGAAACCGAAGTGTTCATCTACAACGTGGCTGACCACAAGGAAGCTTACGAAGAAGTCGGCTCCCAGGGCATTTCCTACACAGCAGGCGTTCCGCCGGTTGCCGCAGCCATGCTGATTGCAACGGGCGAATGGGATGTGAAGCAGATGGCGAATGTGGAAGAACTTCCACCGCAGCCATTCCTCAACATCCTCAACCGCATCGGCTTGCCAAGCCGCATCAAGGATGAAAAGGGCGACCGCGCGCTGACATTCTAAGTGCGGACCAAAGCCTAAGCTATAACGAAGAAAAGCCCCGTTTTTCGGGGCTTTTTGCTGTCTGTCTTTGTTCGCAAGCTGCTTGGGAGGAGACTTACTTTGCGGCGCTTTTGCGCGCCTTTGGTTTGCTCTTTGCCGCCTCTTCCAGGGCAACGGCAGCCTGCACATCTGCTTTCTTCCGGTGGTTCGGCTTGGTGGCCTTGGAATTTTGAAGCAGAGAATATTCGTGTTTTGCCTGTTCCCAATGGTCTGAATCGCGACCATGCGGATGGCCTTCACTCTCCCATAAGGTGTATGCGCGCTTACTAATCCAATCGTCTGCTGAAACCTGCATATTGATCTCCCGTTACTACGTCATCGCCCGCAAAGGGCCGTCTGTGTGGTCCGGCTGGAACGCTGGACAGGAATTGGCGCCGGTATTTTACGATGTTATTACATGCCATGATTCGCCAAAGCGTCAAGTGAAATTGCTGCACTGCAAGAACGCTATGGTTGTTGTTTCCTGAGCGATATCAACGTTCAAACAATCTGCTTGTTTCACAATGACGCGATAAATGTTGCGTGATGCTGTCGGGAGCCTCACACTGTGCGCAGATGCAATCTGTGGGAGGAGGCATAATGCAGAGGGACGTCGCGACAGATGAGATCATCATCGAGAAGAAGGGCAGCGCGGGGCTGATCCGTCTCAATCGGCCACGTGCCATCAACAGCCTCAACGAAGCGATGGTAGCGGGCATGAAGGCAGGGCTGGATGCTTTTGCGCGCGATCCCGACATCACCTGCGTCATTCTTTCCGGTGAAGGCGACCGTGGCCTCTGTGCGGGCGGAGATGTGCGTCAGATTTACGAAGCGAAGACCGCGAGCGAGGCGGATCGCACCCGTTTCTGGCGCGAGGAATTCCCGCTGAACTACACGATCTCCCATTATCAAAAGCCCTATGTCGCGCTGATGGATGGCATCGTCATGGGCGGTGGCGTCGGCGTTTCCGCCCATGGCCGGTATCGCATCGTAACGGAACGCACCCGCCTCGCCATGCCGGAAACCGCCATCGGCTATTTCCCGGATGTCGGCGCGACATGGTTGCTGCCGAAGGCACCGGGCGAGACGGGAGCATGGTTGGGTCTGACAGGCAAGGAAATCGGTGCGGCGGACGTGATCCATATCGGTCTTGCGGATTATCACATCGCATCCGCGCGCTTGGGCGATTTGGTGGAAGCATTGGCGGAGGTATCATTCGCGGCTGACATAGGCGCTGTGATCGAAAGTTTCTCAAGCAGGCCCGAGATCGATGGCATCATCGCCGCCAATCGCCGTATGATCGATGCAGCTTTCGCCTTCGATTCCATCGAGGAGATATTTCAGGCTCTTTCCGCAATGGACGCTGCTTTTGCCAGGGACACGCTCGCCACGCTGCAATTGCGATCTCCGACCAGTCTCAAATTGACCCTGCGGCTCCTGCGCCTTGGTCGAGGCAGTTCCGGTCTCGTTGAATGCCTTGAGCGGGAGTTTGCGGCGGGCTGCGAGGTGCTGCGCAATCCCGACTTCTACGAGGGCGTGCGTGCGGCGCTGATCGACAAGGATCGCAATCCCAAATGGAGCCCAGACACTCTGGCGCAGGTGGGGGAGAAGCAGATCGACCGATATTTCGCGTCCAGCGCCCCACCGCTTTTTCCTGATCATCGGCTCTGACGTCTTGAACCGCGCAACATCCGTTTTGTTAAAAGTGCAAGAGAAGCAAAAAATTCTAAGTTTGACTTGGGATGGAGAGTCTCGTTCCTCGCGGTAACCAGCCCACTTCCGTATCTTGCCGGTAGAATTTGGTGCTGTGGGGACTTTCATGAAACGGATCATGCTTATCGGTGCTGCTGTTGCAGCCCTTCTGTCGACCTCTGCCTTTGCGCAGGAGCCGAAAACGCTTCTCAACGCGTCCTATGACGTCGCGCGTGAGGTGTTTGCCGCTGAAAACGAAGCCTTCACCAAGACGCATCCAGGCGTGACCATCGATCAGTCGCATGCGGGCACGTCCAAACAGGCGCGTGCAATCGTTGAAGGTCTGGAGGCCGACGTTGTGACCTTCAACCAGGTCACCGACATTGATTTTCTGGTCAAGCAGGGCTTTGTTTCAGCCGATTGGCAGAAGAACTTCGCCAATGATGCGTCGCCCTTCTATTCCTTCCCGTCCTTCCTCGTGCGCGCCGGCAACCCCAAGAATATCAAGGATTGGGACGATCTCGTCAGGGACGACGTGAAGCTGGTCTTCCCGAACCCTAAGACGTCAGGCAATGCGCGTTACACCTATCTGGCCGCTACTGCTTACGCGAAAGAAAAGTTCAACGGCGATGACGCCAAGGTTCAGGACTTTATCAAGAAAATCTTCGCCAACACGCCTGTCTTCGACACCGGAGGCCGTGCAGCCACGACGACCTTTGTCGAGCGTGAAGTGGGCGACGTGCTGATCACCTTCGAGGCCGAGACACGCGGTATCGCCAAGCAATACGGCAAGGACAAGGTCGAAAGCGTCGTTCCCTCCGTCAGCCTTCTCTCGGAATTCCCGGTTGCCGTCGTGGACAAGGTTGTCGACAAGCGCGGTTCGCGCGAACTGGCGAAGACCTATCTCGATTTCCTCTACACCGAGGAAGGCCAGCGCATTGCAGCCCAGTTCGGCCACCGCGTCCACAATGAAAAGGTCGCTGCCGAGTTCAAGGATCAGTTCCCGCAGATACGCCTCGTCAACGTCAAAGACGTGTTCGGCGGCTGGGACAAAATCCAGAAAGAACACTTCGCATCCGGTGCCGTGCTTGATACGCTTTACGGCAATCGTTAATCACTGACTTTGGATTTTGTTCGACCCGGCGGGCTTCCCGCCGGGTCGATTTTCCATGATGGGGGACGGGTTTGAGACGCAATGTTTTGCCGGGGCTGCGCTTGTCGCTCGGCGTTACCCTGCTGTATGTCGGCATCATTGTCGTGCTGCCGCTGGCTGCCCTTGTTTTCAAGGCGGCGAGCCTTGGCCCTGCCGAATATTGGGCGATCATTTCCTCGCCGCGTGCCGTCGCCAGCTACCGCGTCACCGTGCTGTGCGCGCTCGCCGCCACGCTGTTCAACGTCGTCTTTGGCCTTGCACTCGCATGGGTGCTGACCCGTTACCGTTTTCCCGGCTGGCGTCTGGTCGATGCCATTGTCGACCTTCCCTTCGCCCTGCCCACGGCCGTCGCCGGTATCGCACTGACGGCGCTCTTCGCGGGCAATGGCTGGTTCGGCTCGATCCTCGCCCATGCCGGTATCAAGGTCGCCTATACGCCGCTCGGCATCATCATCGCCATGGCCTTTACCAGCCTGCCTTTCATCGTCCGCACGGTGCAGCCGGTACTGGAGGATTTGGACCCGGCCTTGGAAGAAGCCGCGCAGTCTCTGGGCGGTTCTGATCTGGAGATTTTCCGCAAGGTCATTCTGCCGCTGCTGACGCCTGCCATTCTCGCAGGCCTGTCGCTGTCCTTTGCCCGCAGCCTTGGTGAATTCGGCGCAATCATCTTCATCGCTGGCAACCAGCCGTTTTCGACCGAGATCACCTCGCTTCTCGTCTTCATCCGGCTAGAGGAATATGATTATCAGGCCGCAGCCGCCATCGCCTCGGTGCTGCTCATCACAGCCTTCGTCATGCTGGCCGTCACCAACTATCTCCAGACACGCGCCCTGCGCTATACGGTAAGGAGCTAGCCGATGAATGCTCATGCCTCCCGTCGTAAGCCACCACGCGTGGGTGACGCCCCCTGGGTGCGTCGTTCGCTGATCGCTTTCGTACTGGTGATCGGTGCCTTGCTCGTCGTCGCACCGCTGCTCATCATCGGCGTCGAAGCCTTCTCTCAGGGGTGGAAGACCTATACGGCCACCATCAATCACCCCGATACGCGCCACGCCATCATGCTGACGGTGATCACTGCGCTGATTGCCGTGCCTGTCAACACCGCCTTCGGCATTGCCGCCGCTTGGGCGATTACGAAATTCGATTTCCGGGGTAGGCGGTTTCTGCTGGTCCTTATCGAGATACCCTTCTCCATTTCGCCCATCGTGGCAGGTGTGGCCTATCTCTTCGTTTACGGCTTGCAGGGTCTGCTCGGCCCGTTCTTTGCTGCCTATGACATCAAGGTGCTGTTCGCCCTGCCGGGCATCGTCATCGCCTCCATGTTCGTCACGGCCCCCTTTGTGGCGCGCGAACTGATCCCGCTGATGCAGGCGCAAGGGCGTGATCTGGAGGAGGCGGCCACCTCGCTCGGCGCATCCGGCTGGCGCACGTTCTGGTCGGTCACGCTGCCCAATATCAAATGGGCGCTGCTTTACGGCGTCGTGCTGTGCAATGCGCGTGTGATGGGGGAATTCGGTGCGGTGTCCATCGTCTCGGGCAATATTCGCGGCCAGACCAACACGCTGCCTTTGCATATCGAGCTGCTCTATCACGATTATCAGGCCGCAGGCGCCTTCGCCTCGGCATCCATTCTCGCGGCTCTCGCCGTCGTCACCATCATTGCCAAGGTCGCGCTGGAAAAGCGTGGGGCAGGGCGTGGCGCCAAGAAAACCGCCGCCATGTCGGAGACAACTGCATGAAAATCCGCCTCCAAAATGTGGTGAAAACCTTCGATACCTTTCGTGCGGTGCGCGACGTATCGCTCGATATCGAAAGCGGTGAGCTGCTGGCGCTGCTCGGCCCTTCCGGTTCCGGCAAGACGACGATCCTGCGCATGGTCGCAGGTCTTGAATATACCGATGGCGGCCAGATTTATTTCGGAGAGGAAGACGCTACCAACATTCCGGTGCGCGACCGTGGCGTCGGCTTCGTCTTCCAGCATTATGCGCTTTTCCCGCATATGACGCTGCATGAAAACATCGCCTTCGGTATGAAGGTTTCCAGGGTCAAGCGTGACAAAGCGGCCATCGATGCGCGCGTGGATGAATTGCTGCGGCTGGTCAAGCTGGACGGTCTGGGCGAACGTTTCCCGGCGCAGATTTCCGGCGGCCAGCGCCAGCGTGTTGCACTGGCCCGTGCGCTTTCTGTCGATCCTAAGGTTCTGCTGCTGGATGAGCCCTTCGGCGCGCTGGACGCCAATGTGCGCCGCGATCTGCGCCGCTGGCTGCGCGAAATCCACACCGAACTCGGCATCACCACCATTTTCGTGACCCATGATCAGGAAGAAGCACTCGATCTCGCCGACCGCGTCGTCATTCTCAATCAGGGTGAAATCGTGCAGCAGGGCACCCCGAAAGAGGTCTGCCGCCAGCCCAACTCCTCCTTCGTCATGCGTTTTCTGGGTGATGCCAACCGCATTTCCGGCACGGCCCGCGCAGGCAAGGTTTTCGTGGGTTCAGCCGAAGTGCCGTTCGCTTATGGTCAGGCAGATGGCCCCGTCGATATTTATGCCCGTCCCAATGATCTGGAATGGGAAGACCTGCATGATGGCATTCCGGCACAGGTGACACGCGTACTGGACCGTGCAGGCGACCGCCGGGTGATCGCATCTACCACCGAAGGTGACTTGCTGGAATTCGATGTGCCGCCGGAAACCGCAGTTGAAGCTGGCGACCGGGGCCACATCGTCATTCGCCGCGCCAAGATTTTTCCGGCGGGTTAAACGCTGAGTTCAAACGCCGTCTCGGCCAGCGCTTCGCCGTTCACCATTAGCTGTATCAGGTGGAGGCCGGGATAATGTTTGCGGGTGGTGAAATCGCGGATGGCGCGGCTTATGGACAGCGTGCAGCCTTCGCCCGGTTGAAGGCTCAGTTCTTTCCATTTGAAAATCTTAGGTGAGGTGCCGCCGCCCTTTTTCACGTAGTGAACGGCGTAATCGATCACCAGTTTCTGTGGCTTTTCGGATGTCGAGCGAAGCGATGCCGAAATCCGCACATTGCCGCCCAGCGGCAAAGCGTCCGGTGACACCTGAAATGCCTCTATCGCAATATCCGCTTTCTCATGAGCGCCCAGATGCGCAAGTGCCGAAGCGTCGCCCTTCTTCACGAGTGTTCGCAATGCCTGCCGGATGATCCATGCGGTCTGCTTGTTCTCCTTCGGCCACGTCGAAATCCGCTCAAGAACCCATTGCGGATTGTCCTTGGTGATATCGTTCAGATGGTTGGCCACGGATTTGCGCACATAGAGTGCATTGTCGCTTTTCAAGTTTTCAAGAATGGTCGCGACGGGGGAGGGGTCATCGATCAGCGCCTTGATCTGGAACGACCATGGCAGACGCGGGCGGCAACCTTCGCTGGCCAATCGGCGCACATGTTCGTTTTCATCTCGCGACCACTTCTCCATCGTCGCCAGCGCGCGGGGCATATCGGCGAGGATAAAATGGCGGATCGCGAATTCCGACGAGCCGAAGCGGGTGAAAAATTTGAGCGCATCCATAGAGGCACCGAAATGCTCCAAGCCGTAGAGCGCCACATATTCCGACAGCGAAATCGAGGCAAAGCCGTGGTTGATGCGCGGTGCCAATGCAGTGAGGATTTCGAGGTTGCGGGCGTAATCGCCGGGCAGTGTGGCATGTAGGCTGGTCGCCACCTGGCGCATCCGCTGCATGATGCCGAGTGTATCGAGATCGGTCTCGGCGAGTGCCAGAAATGCCTGCTCATCAAAGGGTGGATGGACGGCTTTCGTTTCAGCGGCGATGAATTGCAGACGGGCGCGGTTGAAGATTTCCTTCAGCGCGGGCGCTGCCGTGTCGCTTGTCTCTGCCATCCATTCGCCCCATCGTTCACTCTTTGTTCGTTTAGCGAAAGTCGTTGATTTTTGCAAATGAAAAGCCCGGCGTGGTGAAACGCCGGGCTTTAAAATTCAACTCACTTCAGCTGGATATCAGTTCATCTGGCTGACGAAACGAGTTTCCAGGTATGCGCCAACGGCTTCCGAACCACCTTCCGTGCCGTAGCCCGAATCCTTGATGCCGCCGAAGGGCACTTCCGGCAGAGCAAGGCCGTTGTGGTTGATGGTCAGCATGCCAGCTTCGACCTGACGGCCAAGTTCGTGGGCGGTCTTGACCGAGCCGGTGAAGGCGAAGGATGCGAGGCCGAAGGGCAGGCGGTTGGCTTCCGAGATTGCGTCATCGAAGGACTTGAACGTGTTGACGATGGCAACCGGGCCAAACGGCTCGTCGTTCATGATCTTGGCGGATGTCGGAACGTTGGCCAGCACGGTCGGTTCGAAGAAGTTGCCCTTGTTGCCGATGCGCTTGCCACCGGTCTTCAGTTCCGCGCCGTTGGAAACGGCATCCTGAATGAGCGCTTCCATAGCAGGGATGCGGCGCTCATTGGCGAGCGGGCCCATCGTGATGCCGTCTTCCAGACCATTGCCGACCTTGACGGCCTCGGCTGCCTTGACGAAGCCATCGAGGAACTGGCTGGCAACGCCTTCCTGCACGAGGAAACGTGTTGGTGCAACGCAGACCTGACCGGCATTGCGGAACTTCGACATGGCCATGATTTCGACGGCCTTTTCGATATTGGCATCATCGAAGATCATCACCGGCGCGTGGCCGCCGAGTTCCATCGTGGCGCGCTTCATGTGCTTACCAGCGAGGGCTGCAAGGTGCTTGCCGATCGGCGTGGAGCCGGTGAAGGAAATCTTGCGGATGACAGGATGCGGGATGAGATATTCGGAAATTTCCGAAGGCACGCCGTAAACGAGATTGACGACGCCAGCGGGAACGCCTGCATCCACAAAGGCGCGAATGAGTTCGGCAGGCGATGCCGGTGTTTCCTCGGGAGCCTTGACGATGATCGAGCAACCGGCGGCGAGCGCTGCGGAAAGCTTGCGCACGATCTGGTTGATCGGGAAGTTCCAAGGCGTAAAGGCCGCAACGGGACCGACGGGAACCTTGATGGCAAGCTGGGAGACGCCGGTGGCGCGGGCAGGAATGACCTGACCATAGGTGCGGCGTGCCTCTTCGGCAAACCAGTCGATGGTGTCGGCAGCGCCCATGACTTCCATGGCAGACTGCGCCAGCGGCTTGCCCTGTTCGCGGGTCATCAGCCAGGCAATGGTGTCCTTGCGCTCACGCAGCAGGTCAGCGGCCTTGCGCATGATCTTGGAACGCTCATAGGCAGAGGTTTCGCGCCAGACCTTGAAGCCCTTGTCGGCAGCATCGAGTGCCAGATCAAGATCGGCCTTTTCCGCATGGGCAATCTGGCCGAGGATTTCGTCGGTTGCCGGGTCGGATACGGCAATGGTCTTGCCGGACAAGGCATCGCGCCATTCGCCGTTGATGAGGAGCTTAATGTCGGGATAGCTGTGCATGTGGAATACCTTCGTGACTTGACCGACCGGCACGGTGCCGATGCTTGGCGTTTAATTGCGGTCTCGGAATTTACCGGCGCTGCATGACGTGTCTTCCGTGGCGGGACAATCGAATGCAGCGATACCGGATATGGCAAATGACTTTGCCAGAGACGATGATGACATCTCTATATTAATTCGTGCGGCGGCGGTTTCAACCGGTCAGCGCATTAAAAAGTATTATTTATTTCGCATCGCAGCAAAACCGGCGGCTGGTGCCGCCGGTTGCTTGATCGTTCAATCTCAGAAAAACGCCTGAATGCCGGTCTGGGCGCGGCCGAGGATCAGCGCATGTACATCGTGCGTGCCTTCATAGGTGTTGACCGTCTCAAGGTTCTGCGCGTGGCGCATGATGTGGTATTCGATCTGAATGCCGTTGCCGCCGTGCATGTCGCGGGCCTGACGGGCGATATCCAGCGCCTTGCCGCAATTGTTGCGCTTGACGATGGAGATCATTTCCGGGGCCATGCGGTGCTCATCGAACAGGCGACCGACGCGCAAGGACGCCTGAAGGCCGAGCGTGATTTCCGTCTGCATGTCGGCCAGCTTCTTCTGGTAAAGCTGCATGCCAGCCAGTGGCTTGCCGAACTGCTTGCGGTCCATGCCGTACTGATGGGCGCGGAACCAGCAATCTTCAGCGGCACCCAGCACACCCCAGGAAATGCCGTAGCGGGCGCGGTTGAGGCAGCCGAACGGACCCTTGAGGCCCGAAACATTCGGCAATAGCGCATCTTCGCCCACTTCGACGCCGTCCATGACGATTTCGCCTGTTATAGAGGCGCGCAGTGACAGCTTGCCGCCAATCTTCGGTGCAGACAGGCCCTTCATGCCTTTTTCCAGCACGAAGCCACGGATCTGGTTGTCATGCGCTTCGGATTTTGCCCAGACGACGAAAACGTCGGCAATCGGCGAATTGGAAATCCACATCTTGGAGCCACGCAGGCGATATCCGCCTGCGATCTTCTCGGCGCGCGTCTTCATGCCATTCGGGTCGGAACCGGCATCCGGCTCGGTCAGGCCAAAGCAGCCGATCAACTCGCCGGAAACGAGGCCGGGAAGATATTTGTCCTTCTGCTCTTCCGAGCCATAGGCAAAAATCGGGTAGATGACGAGCGATGACTGCACGCTCATCATAGAGCGATAGCCGCTGTCGATACGCTCGACCTCGCGGGCGACGAGGCCATAGGCGACATAGCTGGCTTCGGCAGCACCGTATTTTTCAGGCAGCGTCACACCCAGAAGGCCTGTCTGGCCCATCAGGCGGAACAGTTCGGGCTCGGATGTTTCAGAAAGATAGGCTTCGTTGATGCGTGGCAGAAGCTCCGATTGGGCAAAGGCCGCTGCCGTATCGCGGATCATCCGCTCGTCTTCGGTCAGTTGGTCTTCGAGAAGAAACGGGTCCTGCCAATTGAATGCTGTGCGTTCGCTCACGGTAAATCTCCAAAATTGCTGGTGTGATTATTGGCATTTGGCGGCATCGCGGCAAGCCATGTTTACTCATTTTGCTATTACAGATAGGAATGCGCCATGACCTCGCTCAGCCGCAAACTTCTGCCCTCCACCAGCGCTCTCGCCGCCTTCGATTCCGTGGCGCGGCTGGGTAGTTTTTCGCTGGCCGCCGATGAACTTTCGCTGACGCAAGGGGCCATCAGCCGGCAGGTTCTGTCGCTGGAAGAACAGCTTGGCGTGCGGCTGTTTGAGCGCGGCGCGCGTGGAGTTTCGCTGACGGCAGAGGGCCAGACCTATGCCAAGGCCATCGGCACGGCGCTGGGCGATATCCGCTCCGCGTCTCTTCATATTATGACCAAAACGCATGGCAACACGCTGAACCTTGCCATGCTGCCTACCTTCGGCACGCGCTGGCTGCTGCCGCGCATTCCCAAATTCGTGGCCGCCCACCCGGAAATCACGCTCAATTTCGCCACCCGCATCGGCCAGTTCGATTTCGAAAAGGAAGGCCTCGATATGGCCATCCATATCGGCCAGCAGGATTGGCCAGCGGCGGAAAGCACGTTTTTGATGGATGAGATGGTGGCACCGGTGTGCAGCCCGTCTTTTCTCGCGCAGCACCCCATCGCCAAGGCGCAGGATATCTCGACCCTGCCGCTGCTGCATATGGCATCGAGACCGGGCGCATGGGACCACTGGTTCCAGAGCCTCGGGCTTGGTGCACAAAACGCACCCGCCATGCGGTTCGAGCAGTTCTCCAGCGTGGCGCAGGGCTGCATCGCCGGTTTGGGCGTGGCGCTGATGCCGCTGTTTCTGATCGATATCGAACTCAAGGCCGGACAACTGGTGGCCGCCTTCGATCATCAGGTCAAAAGCCCTAGCTCATACTACGCCGTCGCCCCGCTTTCGCGCATCAACCACGCGCCGGTCGTGCTGTTCAAGCAGTGGCTTTTGGCCGAAGTCGAGGCATTTCGAGACGAAGCCGGGCGATAATTTCGCCCTTGTTTTCGGCACTTAGAGTTTTCGCACAAAAATCCACCCGCCCACGACTCGACAAAAACGAGCATTGGCCTTACGCTGATTAAACGTTTAATCATGCGGGTGGGCAGACCATGACCTCGGGTCGTGCGGGTGCAAATTTGACGGCGATTGCTACGGCACTGGGTGTGTCGGCGGCAACCGTGTCCAATGCACTGTCCGGCAAGGGCCGTGTTTCCGCTGAGCTTTCCGAGAAAATCCGCCTCAAGGCCGATGAGCTGGGCTATGTGCCAAGCGTGGCCGGTCGTGCGCTGCGCACCGGCAGAAGCGGCGTTCTGGGTCTGGTGCTGCCGGATATCGCCAATCCGCTGTTCCCGCAGATCGCTCAGGCCATCGAAAAGGCCGCTGACAAGGCCGGTTACGGTGTGTTGATTGCCGATTCTCATGGTGATGTCGCCAAGCAGACGGAAGCCATCAACCGGCTGATCGAACGCGGCGTCGAAGGCATGGTGGTGGTGCCGCGTCGTGGCACGCGCATCGGCAATGTGGATTGCCCGGTGGCGGTCATCGATTCTCCCTCCACGCCCGGCAACACGGTTGCTGCCGATCATTGGGAGGGCGGCGTTCAGATCGGTCTCCATCTGGCGGAGCTTGGTCACCGCAAAGTGGTCATTATCGGCAACAATCCTGACTCCAACGTGCAGAACGACCGCGTCGGCGGCATTCGCTCCGGCCTTTCCGGCGGTGCTGAAACCGAAACGCTGTGGATCGCCTCTCTGGAGAAGCAGGATGGGGCAGGCTGCCCTCTGGGCGTTGCGGCCAAGGTGGCGCAGGGCTTTACGGCTTTTGCCGCCGTCTCCGATCTTCACGCGCTTCGCGTTCTCACCGAATTGCAGCGCGATGGCATCACCGTGCCGGAACAGGCCAGCGTCACCGGTTTCGATGACCTCATCTGGGCACCTGTCGTCACCCCCGCGCTGACCACCATTCGCATGGACATGGTGCGGATTGCCGATCTGGCGATCACGGCGCTGGTGCGCAGCATCGATGCGGAAAACCCGGCGGACCGCACGGCCACAGGTGGCGTCGTGGCAGATATATCGAAAGTTGCAATGGAAATGGTCATACGCCATTCTTCCGGGCCAAATAAGAAGAAGCAGACAGCAAACAAAACCTCGACAGCAGGAGAACTCACATCATGAAGAAGATCATTCTGGCATCCGGCACGGCCTTGATGCTGTCCATGGGTGCCGCTCAGGCGCAGGACAAGACACTGACCATTTCCGTCTATGCCTTCGCGCAGGACGAATTCAAGGAACTGGTCTACACGCCGTTCGAAGCCAAGTGCGGCTGCAAGCTGGTGGTCGAAACCGGCAACAGCGTCGAGCGTCTGGCCAAGATGGAAGCCAACAAGGCAAGCCCGGTCATCGATCTCGCCATCGTTTCCATGGCTGACGCGCTGTCTGCTGCCCGCAAGGACCTCGTCCAGAAGATCGATACCTCCAAGGTGCCAAATGTCGGCAAGCTCTATGACATCGCCAAGGACCCGAATGGCGATGGCATGAGCGTCGGCGTCAACTTCTACGCCACCTCCATCGTCTACCGCACTGACAAGATGAAGATCGATAGCTGGGCCGATCTCTTGAAGGATGGCATTGTCGATCACGTCGCCTTCCCGAATGTCACCACCAATCAGGGCCCGCCCGCGCTCTACATGCTGGGCAAGGCCATCGGCAAGGATACGCCTGATCTCTCCGGCGCCATCGAGGCTGTCGGCGAAAAGAAAGACGAGATCGTCACCTTCTACGTCAAGTCCTCGCAGCTGGTGCAGTTGATGCAGCAGGAAGAAATCTGGGCAGCACCGATTGGCCGCTTCTCCTGGGCACCGTTCACCAAGCTCGATCTGCCGCTGGCATGGGCAACGCCCAAGGAAGGCCAGACGGGCGGCATGAATGTTCTCGTGGTGCCGAAGAACGGCAAGAATGAAGACCTCGCGTTGCAGTTCATGGACTTCTGGCTTTCGACCGATGTGCAGAAGGCGCTGGCTGAAAAGCTGGTCGATAGCCCGACCAACAAGGAGGTCAAGGTGTCCGACGAAGTGGCGAACAACATCACCTATGGCGATGAGACGGCGAAAAGCCTCCAGCTCATTCCTTCTGCCGCGACGCTGGATAACCGCGACAAGTGGTTGTCTGAGTGGAATGCGAAGGTTGGGCAGTAAGGACTGTTGCCGGGTGTGGGGGCTACGTGCTGACGCACGTCACCCCCCTCTGTCCTGCCGGACATCTCCCCCTCAAGGGGGGAGATCGACCAGAAGCGCGACGTCCCGATCATCTCTAGCGTTGCTGATGGAGTGCCGAGCTTTACGCCCAGCCAATCTCCCCACCTGTGGGGGAGATGCCCGGCAGGGCAGAGGGGGGCTGGCACCTACCAACGCTCAATAACAAAACCCTCCATCTGTACGCAGGCGGAGACATGTCAACACCGGAGAAGACTCCATGTTTCAAAACCGGGCTGAAGCCTTGGCGCTTGCCTTGCCCGCCGCGATCTTTGCGGCGGCGGTGTTTCTTGTGCCCGTGTTCATTCTGCTGTCGGAAGGTTTTCGCACCGCCGATGGTTGGACCTTTCAGGCCTATGTGGATTTCTTTTTCGATCCGCTGAACCGCGCCGTTTTCCTGCGCACGCTGAAGCTCGGGGCCATCGTCACCGTGGTCTCCGCCATCATCGGTTACGCAGCGGCCTTCGCCATCGTCAATCTGCCGGCCAACTCCAAGGGACATATGATCAACCTCGTCATTCTGCCGCTGATGATCTCGCCCGTGGCCCGCACCTATGCCTGGATCGTCATTCTCGGCCGCACCGGCATGGTCAACGAGTTGCTGAAACTGGTGGGGCTGACGGATGCGCCGATCCGCATCCTGTTTTCTGAAACCGCCGTCTTCATCGGCCTGCTGCAACTCTTCCTGCCGCTGATGATCATCTCCCTCATCAGCGCGCTGGAAAACATGCCGAAAGACGTCATCGCCGCCTCTCGGGTTCTCGGTGCCAACTGGTTGCAGGTGTTCTGGAAGGTCATTCTGCCGCTGACCAAGGAAGGTCTCGTCGTCGGAGGCACGCTGGTCTTCACCGGTTCGCTGACGGCCTATATCACGCCGGCTATTCTCGGCGGCTCCAAGGTGCTGATGCTGGAAACGCTGCTCTACCAGCAGGTGACGGTCTCCAACAATTTCGTCGCGGCCAGCGTCATCGCCTTCATTCTGATCGTCATGAGCTTTGCGGCCAATATCCTGCTCAAGCGCATCGCCACGGCAAGGAACAAGAAATGACCCGGCATCTCTTCATTCCGCTCACGCTCGCGCTGGTCATCGGCTTTCTGATCGGCCCGTTCCTTATCATCGTCGCGGCCTCCTTTTCGGCGGGCGATACGCTGGCCTTTCCGCCGCAGGGCTTTTCGCTGAAATGGATCGCCAAGGTCTTCACGGTCGAAAGTTTCCGTGAAAGCTTTGCCATGTCGATGTTTCTGGCTATCGGCGGCACATTCGCAGCGCTCATCCTTGGCATTCCAGCCGCCTATGCCATGTCGCGCTACAAGCTGCCCTTTTCGGAAACCATCCGCACCATCGTCTCGGCCCCGATCATCGTTCCCGGCATTATCGTAGGTCTCGCGCTCCTGCGCTATTTCGTCGTGCCCTTCGGCATCGGCATCACGCTGGCACTGTTTCTGGCGCATACGGCGCTCATCCTGCCCTATGCGGTGCGCGTCGTCTCGGCCAGCCTCACCAATCTGCGCTCGGATATCGAGGAAGCAGCGGTCCTGCTCGGTTCGTCTCGGCTGGGCGCATTCTTCCGTGTCGTGCTGCCGAATATCAGGGGCGGCATTCTCTCGGCCTTCATTCTGGGCTTCGTGACCAGCTTCAATCAGGTGCCGGTGTCGCTGTTCCTGTCCGGTCCCGGCGTGCGCACTCTGCCCATCGATATGCTGGGTTATATGGAAATCGTCTTCGACCCATCCGTGGCAGCCCTGTCTTCGCTGCTCGCCTTCCTGTCCATCGGCATTGTTTTCATGGCCGAACGTTTTCTGGGGTTCTCCCGTTATGTCTGATGCAAATTATCTCTCGCTCCAGAACCTGTCGCTGGCCTATGGCAATTCCATTGCGGTCAAGGACCTGAACCTCGATATCCGCAAGGGAGAACTGCTGGCACTGCTCGGCCCATCCGGCTGCGGCAAGACCACGACGATGCGCGCCATTGCGGGGCTGATGCCTGTGGCTGGCGGCCGGATCGATCTTGATGGTGCCGATATCACCCGCGTTTCCGCCAACAAGCGGGCGGTGGGACTTGTGTTCCAGTCCTACGCGCTGTTTCCGCATTTGACGGTTTATGAGAATGTCGCCTTCGGTCTGAAGCTGAAGGGCATGAAGGGTGCGCCGCTGGATGAGAAAGTCGCATCCGGCCTGAAATCCGTTGGCCTGTCAGCCTTCGCCTCTCGCAAACCGGCGGAGCTCTCCGGCGGCCAGCAGCAGCGCGTGGCGCTGGCCCGTTCCATGGTCATGGACCCCAAGGTTCTGCTGCTGGACGAACCACTGTCGAATCTCGATGCACGGCTGCGGCTGGAAATGCGCACGGAGCTTCAGCGCGTGCAAAAAGCCACCGGCGTCACCATGATTTTCGTCACGCATGATCAGGTCGAGGCCTTGGCGCTGGCCGACCGTATCGTCGTGATGAAAAGCGGTGCCATCGAGCAGATCGGCACGCCGGAAGACATCTATAACGCACCTGTCTCGTCCTTCGTGGCTGACTTCGTCGGCTTCGAAAACATCTTTCGTCTAGAGGGTGGATTGCTCAAGACTGATAACGGAAGCATCCCCCTTTCTGGCCAGGTTCCGAGTACGGCGGGACTGGCATGGAGGCCGCGCATGGTCACCCTCGGTTCAGGACCTTTCGAGGGCACCGTGCGCGGCACGTCTTTTGCGGGCAACAGCCGCGAATATCTTTTGGACACACCGCTCGGGCCCATCAAGGCCGAAGTTGACGCCGCCCTGCCGGCGCATGACATCGGAACGCCCCTTGCCTTCGATCTGCCGGTGGAAAAAGCCGCCAGCCTCAAGGTGTTCAGCTGATCATGGGCATCTGGATCGATACCGATATGGGGTTTGATGACATTGCCGCCATCATGGTGGCAACGGCGCACGGGCTTGAGATCGATGGCCTCTCGCTGGTCTTCGGCAATGCACCGCTGGCACAGGTGTGCCGCAATGCGGCAGGTGCCGCCGCTGCCTTCGGCTGGACATTTCCCATCCACACGGGGCGAGAAAACCCGGTTCTGGGGAGGCTTGAAACCGCACAGACGATCCTCGGCGATACCGGCATTCCCACCATCGGTTTGAGCTTACCCGATGCTGGGGAGTTGCCGAAAAGCGAGGCGTTCGACGCGCTCTGCGCGTGGCTGGCGGAGGGTGACGGCGAAAAGCCTGTTCTGGCGCTTGGGCCCCTTACCAACATCGCCGCCCTCTGCCTCGCGCGGCCCGATCTTGCCGCCCGCATCACAGACCTGACATGGATGGGCGGAGGCGTAACAGCCGGAAACCACACCGCATCTGCGGAGTTCAACGCCTTTGCTGATCCTGAAGCATTGGCCATCGTCATTGCCCACGAACTGCCATTGCGCATGGTCGATCTCGATCTCTGCCGCAAGGTGACGGCTGCGCTTTTCGACGTTGCACCCATTCGCGTCGCTGGCGGCAAGAATGCCGGTTTGATCGCCGATATGCTGGAAGGCTTCATCAATATCGCTACCAGTCGTGGGCGTGATGCCATGGCGCTTTACGATCCCTGTGCTGCCGTCGCCCTCGTCGCCCCGGATTGCATCGGCTGGAAAAAAGCCCGCATCGATGTCGAACTTCACGGCACGCTGACGCGTGGCCGCACCGTGGTCGAAGCGCGTGCCGCCCATGCGTCAAAATTCAATGCGCAATTTGCCGAAACGGTTGATGCTGCGCGTGCCAAAACCATCATTCTCGATGCCCTACGTCTGGAGGCCAGCCGATGAAAGAGCAGACCATTATCGTCGATCGCGACGGAATGAATGACGATACGTTGCGCGCCCACGCGGTTGCCGCCGCACGCGGAGATCAGCCTTTCGACATCTTGATCAGCGGCGGAACGCTGGTCGATGTCGTGACGGGTGAACTTCGGCTAGCCGATATCGGCATCGTCGGCCCGCTGATTGCCAGTGTTCACGAGGCCGGGTCACGCAAGGATGCAACGCGCATTCTCGATGCCACGGGCGCCTATGTCTCGCCGGGGCTTATCGACATGCATATGCATATCGAAAGCTCGATGATCACCCCTGCGGCCTACGCCAAGGCCGTCGTTGCGCGCGGCGTCACCACCATTCTCTGGGACCCGCATGAATTCGGCAATGTCCACGGCATCGATGGTGTCTGCTGGGCCGCACGCGCAGCCAAGGGCCTGCCGCTGCGGGCCATCATGCTTGCACCGTCCTCCGTGCCATCTGCGCCGGGGCTGGAGCGTGCGGGTGGAGATTTCGACGCTTCGGCCATGGCAGAAATGCTGTTCTGGCCAGAGGTCGGCGGTGTCGCCGAAGTCATGAATATGCGCGGCGTCATCGAGCGTGATCCGCGCATGAGCGCCATTCTTCAGGAAGGCCTGTTTTCCGACAAGCTCATCTGCGGCCATGCTCGCGGTCTTGAAGGTGCCGATCTCAACGCCTTCATGGCGGCGGGCATCACGTCTGACCATGAGCTTACATCCGCTGCCGATCTCATGGCAAAACTGCGGGCAGGGCTGACGATAGAGCTGCGCGGTTCGCACGACCATCTCCTGCCGGAGTTCGTGGAAGCCTTGAACGGGCTCGGCCATCTGCCGCAAACGCTGACACTCTGCACCGACGATGTGTTCCCCGACGATCTCCTGAAAAAGGGCGGTCTCGATGATGTGGTGCGGCGCCTCGTGGCCTATGGCCTGAAGCCCGAATGGGCCCTGCGCGCTGCCACGCTGAATGCGGCCATGCGCCTTGCCCGCAACGATCTCGGCCTCATCGCCGCCGGTCGCCGGGCCGATATCGCGATCTTCGAAGACCTTTCGCACTTTGCCCCACGCCATGTGCTGGCCAGCGGTACGCCGGTTGCTGAAGGCGGCAAGATGCTGGTCGAGTTGACCGAGATGGATGCCGCACCGCTACAGAATTCGGTCAAGCTCACGCCTCGCGCCCCCTCAGATTTTAAAGTGAAGTCTGAAGGCAAAAAAGTAAAACTCGCCACCATCGACAAGCCGCGCTTCACCCAGTGGGGCGAGGCGGACGCTGCCGTGGAAAACGGTTTCGTGGTGCCGCCGGAGGGCGCAACCATGATTTCCGTCACCCACCGCCACGGCAAGGCCGATCCCGTCACCCGCACCGGTTTCCTCACTGGCTGGGGCAAATGGGACGGCGCTTTCGCCACCACAGTCGCGCATGACAGCCATAATCTCACAGTGTTCGGCGGCAATGCGGATGATATGGCGATTGCCGCAAACGCCGTCATCAAATCAGGCGGCGGCATGGCCGTTGCATCCGGCGGCAAGGTCACGGCGCTGTTGCCACTACCGCTCTCCGGCCTCGTCTCGGACGCAGGTTTGGAAGATGTCGCATCCGGCTTTGAAGCCGTGCGCGATGCCGTCGGCCAGATCGTGGAATGGCAACCGCCTTACCTGGTCTTCAAAGCCTGCTTCGGCGCGACACTCGCCTGCAATATCGGTCCGCATCAGACAGATATGGGTATTGCCGATGTGCTGACGGGCAGGGTGATGGAAACGCCGGTGATTAAGATCATAGAATGATAGGTGCAACCGTTTTGTGCCCATGATTAAATTTACTCGCGTTCGTGATAATGAAGCGCTATATTAAGCCTATGAGTAAGGCAGAGCTTAAACAAGAAACGACCGGAAAATGGGTCGTCCGCGATTCAAGTAGCGGGCGCTTCGTGGAAGTGCGCGGCGCAAATGCGATGAAGTCTTCGCAGCTCCCTCTTAAAAAAAACGTCGATCTGACGAAGCCTATTGCAGAACAAGCTCTGCGGAGAAGCTCGTCTAAGTCACAAAAGCCAATGTGAGAGTGTTGAGTATTGTCCGGGGCATTGCTCGACACTCATGCTCTGTACTGGTTGATAACATCAGCCGATTCCCTTTCAGAAGAAGCTCTTATTGCAATCTCTGAAAATCAGGTGGCGGGAACGTTGTATGTGTCTCCGATTACTGCTTGGGAACTTACGATCGCATCCCGCAAACCAGTTCATAGAGACCCGCCGAATCTTGGAGCCAAACCACCCTCGAAATGGTTTTCTGAAGCGGTAGCCGCCACCGGTGCAAAAATTGTCCCTATCAAACAGAAGATTGCCTGCGAAGCAGCTGCTGTGGTCATGGACACCGGTCATAAGGACCCTGGAGATTGCTATTTGATCGCCACCGCGCGGGTCAGAAAACTTTCCATTATTACACGCGACGCGGTCATTCTGAATCTCGCCTCTCCGGAATATCTGGATGTAATCGTGTGCTGATGTCCTTTCGGTTTCACTCCCCCGCCAGTTCCTGCTCCACCAGCGTCGTCCAGAAGGCCACACCCGACGCAATCGCATCATCGTTGAAATCATAGGACGTATTGTGGTGCAGCGCGCCGTCAACCGCTGGGCCATTGCCGAGCCAGACGTAACAGCCGGGAGCCTTACCCGCAAAGAACGAGAAATCGTCGCCAGCCGTTGAGGGTGGGAAGGTGGTTCTGACCTTTTCGCCGAAGACGCTTTGTGCCGCTTTGAGTGCCCGGCGCGTCGCATCTGCATCATTGATCACGGGCGGAATGCGGCGGATGAAGTCGTAAATCACCTCGATGCCGAACATGGCAGCGGTGCCGTGGGCCAACCTGCCGATTTCGTCTTCCAACTGGTCGCGGACATGGGCCGAATAGGCCCGTGCCGTGCCGCCGATTTCGACGATATCGGGGATGACGTTCAGCGCTTTCGGATCACCCGCCTGCACCGAACAGGCGCTGACGACAGCTGGTTGCAGTGGGTCGATCACGCGCCCGACGATGCTTTGCAGCGCTGCCAGAAAGCTGCCCGCCGCCGTGATCGGGTCGCGCCCCAGATGCGGCTTTGCGCCGTGGGTGCCGATACCCTTGAACGTGACGCGCCAGCTATCGGAGGACGCCAGTTGCGGCCCCTCGACCACGGCAATCTCGTCCACATCCAGCCCCGGCATGTTGTGCAGCCCGTAGACCGCATCGCAGGGGAAGAGATCGAACAGTCCGTCCTCCACCATCTGTTTCGCGCCGCCACGTCCCTCTTCGGCAGGCTGGAAGATGAAGTGAACGGTGCCGGAAAAATTGCGGGTCTCGGCCAGATGCCGGGCGGCACCCAAAAGCATCACCGTATGTCCGTCATGGCCGCAAGCGTGCATCTTGCCCGGAACCGTCGATTTATAGGGTCGCTCTGCAAGTTCAGGCATGGCGAGCGCATCCATATCGGCACGAAGGCCGATGCGGCGTGTGCCATTCCCCACCTGAAGCGTACCGACAAGACCGGTTTTGCCCAGTCCGCGATGGACCGTTAGGCCTGCATCTTCCAGCAGATCGGCGACCAGAGCGCTGGTTCGCACCTCCTCGAAGCCCAGTTCCGGGTTGGCATGCAGATCGTGCCGCAAAGCGGTTAGAAATGGCAGGTCTTCTGCAATCCGGTTCAGCGGTGTCATGCGGCATATCCTTTGATGGCAAGTGGTCGTCTTTTTCTAGTGCAGAAGCCCCTTAAAATTAATAGGAACTCACTGGTAAAACCGAAATAATATCGCCGCGAAAGGAATGGTTATGAAGCCGCACGAGTTCTGGCAGGAAATCCATGCGCCCGGCAGCTTCGATCTCGCCGGTCCGCATTCTGGCTTCTTCCCCGTCACGCTCGATGATGGCAGACAGTTGCGCCTGCCGATCCGTCCGCTGGCCGATGGCGAACATGCGCTCGCATCGCTCATCGTCAATCAGGCGTCCTTTGCTGTGGTGGAAGCGCTGGCAGATGATTTGGCGGTAAAGCTTGAAACCTTTGACATAGATGTCATTGTCGGCCTGCCGACGCTGGGCCTGACGCTGGCGGCAGAAGTCGCGCGTCGCCTCGGCCACAGCCGGTATGTGCCGCTCGGAACCTCGCGCAAATTCTGGTATCTGGATGAGCTGTCCGTACCCATGTCGTCCATCACCACGCAGCAGCAGAAGCGGCTTTATATCGACCCGCGCATGTTACCGCTTCTGGAGGGCAGGCGGGTTGCGCTGGTGGATGATGTGATTTCCAGCGGCACCTCGATTATTGCAGGCCTGTCACTTCTCGTTGCCTCCAACATCGAGCCGGTCGTCATCGGTGCCGCCATGCTGCAATCGGACAGATGGCGCGAAAGGCTGGCGGATTTCGGCGCGCAATGGCCGGACAAGGTGAACGGCGTTTTCAGTACACCGATGCTGAAAAAGGCAGGCGAAGGTTGGCAGTATTGATGGCGATCAATCGCCGGTAGGCGCCTTGTGGTCATTTTTTAATCCTGCACATTTTCTGACTTGCGAAGCCGGGAAAGATCGGCCTAGGATTAGTGATGACAGAAATAAGGGGTGGCGGCGATCTCAGCGCCATTCTCGCGCGGTAACATTCCGGCGTCTGCCAAGCCCATGGTTTTCAACGCCTTATCTCAATGCCCCGCCTTTTGGAATTTCCTGCATGCAACTGGTCTTCGATGGTCACAACGATGTTCTTCTCCGCCTGTGGCGTAACAGCAAGAGGGGAGGCGATCCGGTTGCTGAGTTCATGCAGGGCACATGGGAAGGCCATATCGATGCCCCGCGCGCCAAGGCTGGCGGTCTGGCTGGCGGCATCTGCGCCATCTATATTCCCTCCGGTGATCTAATCCTTCAGGAGCCCGATGCGTCAGGGCATTACGTCACCCCGCTTGCCGCCCCGCTGGAGCGCCAGCCATCCCTCGATATCGCGCTGGAAAAAGCCGCCATTGCGCTGCGGCTGGATCAGGCTGGCGGCTGGAAGCTCTGCCGCTCGACTACAGAAATCCGCAAGGCCATAGCCGACGGCGTGTTTGCCGCCGTGCTGCATATGGAAGGCTGCGAGGCGATTGCTGCCGATCTCGATGCGCTGGATGTATTTTATGCCGCAGGTTTGCGCTCGCTCGGCCCGGTCTGGAGCCGCCACAATATTTTCGGCCACGGCGTGCCCTTCGCCTATCCCATGTCGCCGGACACGGCACCCGGCCTGACCGATGCCGGTTTCGAGCTGGTGAAACGCTGCAACCAGCTCGGCATTCTCATCGATCTCGCCCACATCACTGAAAAAGGCTTCTGGGATGTGGCAAAGACCACCGACCAGCCTTTGATCGCCAGCCATTCCAATGCTCACGTTTTGACGCCCGTCGCCCGCAATCTCACGGATAAGCAGATGGACGCCATCAAGGACAGCAACGGACTGGTCGGTCTCAACTATGCCGTCACCATGCTGCGCCCGGATGCGCGCGATGACGCCAACACGCCGCTTTCACTGATGGTGCAGCATATCGATTACATGGTCGAGCGTATGGGCATCGATTGCGTGGCGTTGGGTTCGGACTTCGATGGCGCGACGATACCGGCGGAAATCCGCGATGCTAAGGGCAACAATAATCTTGTTGCGGCGCTCAAATCTGCGGGCTACGCTGATCAAGACCTTGCTAAAATTTGCCGGGAAAACTGGCTGCGCGTTTTGGCTCAGGCATGGCACGAACCGGCCTGAGACCGAGTATAAACCGAGATAAAAACAGGGGAAGACGATGAACAAATCGCTCAACAAAGCCGCCCGCATCCTCGCCACCAGCGTGGCCCTTTCGATGCTCTCTCTCGCACCACAGGCCTTTGCGGCAACGCCCGCCGATACGCTGGTCGAAGGTTTCGCCATCGATGACATCATCACGCTCGATCCGGGCGAGGCGTTCGAGATCACGACGGCCGAGGTCACCGGCAATACCTATAGCAAGCTCGTCTCCATCGACATCACCGACACGTCCAAGGTGAAGGGCGATCTGGCCGAGAGCTGGACGACATCGGATGATGGCCTGACCTATACGTTCAAGCTGAAGCAGGGCCTCAAATTCGCCTCTGGCAATCCCGTGACGGCAGACGATGTGGCCTTCTCCATGGAGCGGGCCGTCAAGCTCGACAAGAACCCGGCATTCCTGCTCAATCAGTTCGGTCTCAAGGGTGACAATGTTACCGAAAAGGCCAAGGCTACGGATGCCAACACGTTCGTTCTGACGGTCGACAAAGCCTATGCACCCAGCTTCGTTCTCAACGTTCTGACGGCAACCGTTGCCTCCGTTGTGGACAAGAAGCTGGTGATGGAAAAGGCCAAGGCCGTTACGCCAAGTGCCGATTACAAATATGAAACCGATTTCGGCAACGAGTTCCTGAAGACCGGATATGCCGGTTCCGGCCCCTACAAAATCCTTGGCTGGAAGGCCAATGAAGCGGTTATTCTGGAAGCCAACCCGAACTATTATGCCGAGAAGCCAAAACTGAAGCGCGTCATCTATCGCCACATGAAGGAAAGCTCCGGTCAGCGTCTGGCGCTGGAAAATGGCGATATCGATGTGGCGCGTAATCTTGAGCCCGGCGATATGGAATCCGTTTCCAAGAAGGATGGCTTCACTGTCATCTCCGCGCCTAAAGGCACGGTCTATTACCTCGGCCTGAACCAGAAGAACGAATATCTGAAAAAGCCTGAGGTCGTCGAAGCCTTCAAATATCTCATCGATTACGAAGGCATAGGCGCCACAATCATCAAGGGCATTGGCGAGGTACACCAGACCTTCCTGCCAAAGGGCCAGCTGGGTGCGCTTGATGAAAACCCCTTCAAGCTGGATGTCGCCAAGGCCAAGGAATTGCTGGCAAAGGCGGGTCTGAAGGATGGCTTCACCGTCACTATGGATGTGCGCAACACCCAGCCGGTCACGGGCATTGCGGAGAATATTCAGCAGACTTTGGCGCAGGCCGGTATCAAGCTGGAAATCATTCCCGGCGATGGCAAGCAGACGCTGACGAAATATCGCGCCCGCCAGCATGACATCTACATTGGTGACTGGGGCTCGGACTATTTCGACCCGAACTCGAACGCTGAAACCTTCACCATCAATTACGACAATTCCGATGCAGGCAAGAACAAGACGCTGGCATGGCGCAATGCCTGGGACGTTCCTGAGTTGACGAAGCAGACACAGGCAGCGCTTCTGGAGAAGGACAACGCCAAGCGCGCTGCCCTGTATCAGGACCTTCAGAAAAAGGTTCTGGAAAGCGGCCCGTTCGTGGTCATCGAACAGAAAACGGAAATTGCCGGTTTCTCCAACAAGGTCAAAGGTCTGAAGCTTGGACCAAGCTTCGACACCAACTATGTCTTCCCGGTCTCGAAGGAGTAATCCGGCAGGATTGGTCCATTGAGCATCGTTGAGACATCACCAAGGCCACGGCGCGGCAAGAAAAGCCGCGCCAATACGCGCCTTCTTGCCATTCTTGGCTTCATCGTTACCGTTCTCACCACCTTTTTGGGTTTGATGGCGGTTACATTTTTCATCGGCCGCGTCATCCCCATCGATCCCGCCTTGGCGATCGTGGGAGACCGCGCGCCTGCCCATGTGGTGGAGCGCGTACGCGAGGAGCTCGGCCTCAATCTGCCGCTCTGGGAGCAGTTTTTTATCTATATCAAACAGGCGCTTTCGGGGAATTTTGGCAACTCCGTGCTGACGACCAATCCGGTCTTTGAGGATATCAAGCGCTTCTTTCCAGCCACCATCGAATTGGCCACTATCGGCACGCTGATCGGTGCTGTCTTCGGCATTCCGCTTGGCGTTCTCGCCGCCGTCAAGCGTGGTAGCATCATCGACCAGATCGTGCGCATCATCGGTCTCGTCGGTTATTCCGTGCCGATCTTCTGGCTCGGCCTGTTGGCGCTCTTGGTGTTTTACGCCAAGTTGAACTGGGTCGCTTATCCCGGCCGCATGGATATCACTTACGAATTCACCTTTACGCCCGTCACCGGCTTTTACCTGCTGGATGCCTTCTGGCAGGGGCAATGGGATGTGCTGTGGGATCTCTTCCGCCACATCATTCTGCCCGCTGGTCTGCTTGGCTATTTTTCGCTGGCCTATATCAGTCGCATGACACGTTCCTTCATGCTCAATGAACTGTCCCAGGAGTACATTGTTGCCGCCCGTGCCAAGGGCCTGTCGGAAACCCGCATCATCTGGTTTCACGCCCTGCGCAATGCCGCCGTGCCGCTGTTGACGGTCATCGTGCTGTCCTATGCCGGTTTGCTGGAAGGCTCCGTCTTGACGGAAACCATCTTCTCCTGGCCGGGGCTTGGCCTTTACATCACCAATTCCTTGCAGAATGCGGATATGAACGCCGTTCTCGGCGGCACCATCGTGATTGGCGCTGTTTTCATCAGCATCAATCTCCTGTCCGATCTGCTCTACCGGACGCTCGATCCAAGGACGCGCAGCCGATGACGACAGCTTCGACACCATTGAAACCCTATAGCCGCGAATGGCTGCTGTCTGACCGGCCCGCATCACGCGGACAGGCCCGGCTTGGCCGCGCCTATGTCATCTGGCGGCGGTTTTCGGAAAACCGGCTGGCGCTCGCCGGTCTCGGCATTATTCTCGCACTGGTGCTGGTTGCCATCTTCGCCGATGTGCTGGCCCCGCATTCTGCCGTGCAGGGCGATTTGCGCAATGCCCGCCTGCTGCCGCCCGGTAGCGCAGGCTACCTTCTCGGCACGGATGATCAGGGCCGCGATATTCTCTCTCGCCTCATCCACGGTTCGCGGCTGACGCTGTTCGTGGTTCTGCTGGTTGCCATCATCGCCGCCCCCGTTGGCCTCATCGTCGGCACGGTTGCCGGTTATGCCGGTGGCTGGGTGGATGCCGTTTTGATGCGCATCACCGATATCTTCCTGGCGTTCCCGAAACTGGTTCTGGCGCTGGCACTGGTTGCGGCTCTGGGACCGGGCATCGAAAATGCGGTGCTGGCCATCGCCATCACCTCATGGCCGCCCTATGCCCGTATTGCGCGCGCCGAAACCATGACCTTCCGACATTCCGATTTCATCGCGGCGGTGCAATTGATGGGCGCGTCGCCGTGGCGCATCGTGCTGAAACACGTCATGCCGCTCTGCATGTCCTCGCTCATCGTGCGTGTAACGCTGGATATGGCGGGCATTATTCTGACGGCTGCCGGTCTCGGTTTCCTCGGTCTTGGCGCACAGCCGCCGCTGCCGGAGTGGGGCGCGATGATCGCATCCGGTCGCCGTTTCATTCTCGACCAATGGTGGGTTGCGGCCATGCCGGGCATCGCCATTCTCATCGTCAGTCTGGGCTTCAACCTGCTGGGTGATGGTCTGCGTGATGCGCTGGACCCGAAGGAGGCTGGCCAATGAGTGCGCCGCTTCTCACCGTCGAAAACCTGCGCGTCAGCTTTCCCACCCGCACCGGGCTGGTGGAAGCGGTGCGCGGTGTGTCCTTCACACTGGGCAAGGAGCGCTTGGGCATCGTCGGCGAATCCGGCTCCGGCAAATCGCAGACCGGTCGCGCCATCATGGGGCTGACGCCATCTTCTGCCAAAATCGAGGCGGATGCGTTGCGTTTCGGTGATATCGATCTGCTCAAGGCATCGCCCAAGCAACGCCGCAGCATTCGCGGCAAGCGCATCGGCATGATCCTGCAGGACCCGAAATATTCGCTGAACCCGGTCATGCCCATCGGTCGCCAGATCGTGGAAACCTTGCAGACGCATGAGCGCATCAGCACATCGGCGGCCAAACAGCGGGCGCTCGATATGCTGGAGGCCGTGCAGATCCGCGAGCCGGAACGTGTCTACGGGCTTTATCCGCACGAAGTCTCCGGCGGGATGGGCCAGCGCGTCATGATCGCCATGATGCTGGTCTGCGGCCCGGAATTGCTGATTGCCGACGAACCGACATCGGCGCTGGATGTCACGGTACAGCTCGAAGTCCTTGGTATTCTTGACAAGCTGGTACGCGACCGCGGCATGGGCCTCATCTTTATCTCGCATGATTTGCGGCTGGTTTCCTCCTTCTGCGACCGTGTCATCGTCATGTATGCGGGCCGTGTGGTGGAGGAGCTTCAGGCCTCCAATCTGGACAATGCCCAGCACCCCTATACGCGCGGGCTGCTCAACTGCCTGCCGAAAATTGGCGATAACAGGCATCCGCTGCCGGTTCTCGACCGCAAGCCGGAGTGGCGCGCATGACCACAGTTCTTTCCGTCAAAGACATGGTCGTGGATTTCGATGGCCATATCGCGCTCGATGGTGTCAGCATCGATGTTGCCCAAGGCGAATCCTTCGGTCTGGTCGGTGAGTCCGGCTCGGGCAAATCCACGCTTTTGCGCGCCATTGCCGGTCTCAACCACTTCGATGAGGGCAGCCTCATGGTCGAGGGGCGGACCTACAAGAGCAAGTTCCGCGAAAAGAGCTTCTACCGCGATGTGCAGATGGTGTTTCAGGACCCATATGGCTCGCTGCACCCGCGCCAGACGGTGGATGCGCTGCTGCTGGAGCCTCTGACGATCCATGGGCTGGATGACAAGGAAGGCCGCATCACCCGCGCGCTGGATGAGGTCGGCCTTGGAACCGGCTTCCGTTTCCGCTATTCGCACCAACTCTCGGGCGGCCAGCGCCAGCGCATCGCTATTGCCCGCGCGCTGATCCTCGAGCCGAAAATCCTGCTGCTTGATGAGCCCACATCGGCGCTCGACGCCTCCATTCAGGCCGAAATCCTCAATTTGTTGGAACAGGCTCGGCATGACCGAAACCTCACCTTCCTCATGGTCAGCCACGACCTCGGCGTCATCAGCCACATGTGCGACCGTCTGGCCGTGATGAAAAGCGGCAAGGTGGTGGAGATGCTGGATGTGGAAGCGCTGGAAAGCCGGAAATTTGAAGCGGATTATACGCGGCAGTTGCTGGTGGCAAGTGAGGGATTTGTCCGCGATTGAGATAGGGTGAGGACGCTGTTACATACTCCCCTCATTCCTGTGCTCGTCACAGGAATCCAGTGCCGCGCGTCTGCGCGGCGAAAGAGTTCTTTCAGCCCAAAGACTTGGGCTGACTAGATTCCTGTGACAGGCACAGGAATGAGGGGGCACCGTCACCATGAATCTACGCGCATTGATGTATTTCGATGAGCTTGTCCGCACCAGTTCCATGCGGGCGGCGGCGGAAAATCTCAATGTTGCGCCCACCGCCGTCAGCCGCCAGATCGAAAATCTGGAGGACTATTTCGGCACGCCGTTGGTGGAGCGGTCCAGCCGCGGCGTGACCTTGACCGCAGCGGGAGAGCTTCTGGCGGAACGTGCCGGAAAAACCCTGCGCGAGCTTGGGCATGTTCATCAGTTGATCGATGATCTCAAGGGGCTGGAGCGCGGGCGCGCCACGATCTATGCCAATGGCGCCACCGTCGCCAGCCTGCTGGCACCGGCGTTATCACAATTTTCCCAAGCCTATCCGAAGCTGCGTTTCGAGGTACATATCACCAGCGCTCGTCAGGCCATCGATGCACTGGTCTCCGCGCAGGCCGATATCGCCATCACCTTGTTTGCGCCCAAGACATCCGAGGTGAAAATCCTTGCCAAGCGGGAGATCGGCTATGATGTCATCCTTCCCGCAGATCATCCCTTGGCAGCCAAATCTTCGATTTCATTGAAGGAACTTGCCAATCTGCCTCTAGCCCTGCCGGAAAAAACCTTTGCCGCACGGCAGGCCTTCGATGCGCTGTTTGCGGAGTCCGGTATCGCGTTAGACCCGGTTTTCACCGCAAGCTCACTGGAACTTCTGAAAGAACTGGTGCTGGACCGCGCCGCAGCCACGGTACTGCCAGCCCTTGCTGTTATGAGAGAAATCAAGTCCGGCCAGATGGTCGCAATCCCGCTCAGCGGCACAAAGGGCGTGCGCACGAATATGGAGCTTTGCGTTGCGCCGGACCGTGAATTGTCCTTCGCCGCTGCAACGCTTGCCAGTTTTATTGAGACCTTTCTCGGCAATCTGCCGAAATAGGCGGTTGATTTTTACCCTTGATGTCGTGTAGCGATTTTCGCAACGCGCTGAACACAAAATGTTTGCGCCACTCGACCGGAGACGATGATGATGCGCAGCATGCTTTTGCAATCGGTAAACCTCACACGCCGCCTGGCCTTGGGCCTTGCCGTTGCCACCACGCTTTCCGCCATGCTGCCAGCCACGGTGGCTTTTGCAGCGCCGAAAAATTCCATCACCATCGGCATGGGAACGGAGCCTGCAGGGCTTGACCCGACAGCCGGCGCCAACGTCTTCATCGGTCAGGTCACTTGGCAGAATGTCTTCGAAGGTCTCGTCACCATCGACAGGGATGGCAAAATCCAGCCACAACTGGCGGATAGCTGGGAGATTTCAGAGGACGGCAAGACCTATACGTTCAGGCTGCATGAGGGCGTGAAATTCCACGATGGCGAAGCCTTCGATTCCACTGTTGCCAAGGCATCGCTGGACCGCGCGCGTGGTGACGCCTCCATCAATCCGCAGAAGCGCTTCTTTGCGGCCATCGACAGCATCGAAACGCCAGATGCGACGACGCTTGTTCTGAAACTGAAGCAGCCCTCCGGCAGCCTGCTCTATTGGCTCGGCTGGCCCGCCTCGGTCATGGTCGGCACCAAATCTGCCGATGCCAACAAGACGACACCCATCGGCACCGGCCCCTTCAAATTCGTCAACTGGGCCAAGGGCGAAAAGGTCGAGCTGTCGCGCAACATGGACTACTGGAACAGGTCCGTGACCGTTGCGCTCGACAAGGCAACTTTCCGCTTCATTCCCGATCCGCAGGCGCAGGCCGCCGCGCTGAAATCCGGTGATGTCGATGCCTTCCCAGAATTCGGCGCGCCGGAACTGATGGGCTCCTTCGATGGCGATGCGCGGCTTGGCACCTTCATCGGCAACACCGAATTGAAGGTTGTTGCGGGCATGAACAATGCCGTCAAGCCCTTCAACGACAAGCGCGTGCGCCAGGCGCTGATGATGGCGGTGGACCGCAAAACGGTCATCGAAGGCGCATGGTCCGGCTTCGGCACGGCCATCGGCAGCCATTATACGCCGAACGACCGTGGCTATATCGATACGACCGATATCTTCTCGTATGATGCGGAAAAGGCAAAAGCTCTGCTGGCGGAAGCTGGTTATCCCAACGGCCTGACTTTCACCATCAAGGCACCGCAGATGGCCTATGCCCAGCGTAGCGCACAGGTCCTGCAAGCCATGTTTGCCGAAATCGGCGTGACGATGAACATCGAAACCACCGAATTCCCGGCCAAATGGGTTTCGGATGTGCTGAAGGGCGCCAATTACGAAATGACCATCGTCGCCCATGCCGAACCGATGGATATCGATATCTTTTCGCGCGATCCCTATTACTTCAACTACAAGAACCCGACCTTTAACGAGATCATCAAGAATGTCGAACTGACGCCCGATCCTGTCGAGCAGGAAGACTTGTATAAGGACGCGCAGAAGATTTTGGCGCAGGATGTGCCAGCGCTGTTTCTCTTCGTGATGCCGAAGCTTGGGGTTTGGGACAAGAAGATTCAGGGGCTGTGGGAGAATGAACCGATCCCGTCTAATGTTTTGGCGGATGTGCATTGGGAAGAGTGATGGTGTGTTTGCAGTATAGTGACGGTGGGTGGGGCTTACCCCCCTCTGTCCTGCCGGACATCTCCCCCTCAAGGGGGGAGATCGGCGAGACGAATGCTCCCCGCTTTATCCACGACCCTAGAGATGGGCAAGAGGTCTCAACGAGTCGATCTCCCCACCTGAGGGGGAGATGTCCGGCAGGACAGAGGGGGGTAAGCCCCACCCACCGCCCTATAGACCGGCCCTCCTCATGATCGCCCTCATCTCCAAACGCATCCTAACCCTCCTCATCACCCTGCTGGCCGTCTCCTTCCTCATCTATTTCATCATGGGCCTGCTCCCCGGCGACCCAGCCGCCATCATGCTGGGCACCTCGGCCAGTCCCGACACGCTGGCGGCGCTACAAAAACAGATGGGCCTCGATCAGCCCCTCGTGCTGCGCTACCTGCACTGGTTCGCGGCCATCGCGCGGGGTGATCTGGGGCAATCCTATACCTACGGCGTCCCAGTTTCCGGGCTCATCCTCGACAGGCTTACCGTTACCCTCCCACTCGCCCTCATCGCCGTCGGTCTGTCCATCCTCATCGCCCTCCCGCTCGGCGTCTTTGCCGCGCGCTACAGAGGTGGCGTCATTGATTTTCTCTGTGGTCTGTTTTCCCATGCGGGCATTGCCGTACCCAGTTTCTGGGTCGGGCTGCTGCTGATCCTGCTCTTCTCCACCACGCTCGGCTGGATGCCAGCAGGCGGCTTTCCCGGCTGGCAGGCGGGGTTTGGCCCGGCATTGAAAGCGCTCGTGCTTCCGGCAGTGGCCCTAGCCTTTTCGCAGGCGAGCGTGCTGACGCGGGTTTGTCGCTCGGCCATGCTTGAGGTGATGAGCGAGGATTTTGTGCGCACTGTCCGCGCCAAGGGCATCGGCGAGGGTGCTACCCTGTGGAAGCACGTTCTGCCCAATGCGCTGATCCCTGTTGTCACCATGATCGGCCTGCAATTCACCTTTCTGATCGCAGGCACGGTGTTAGTGGAAAACGTCTTCAATCTGCCCGGCCTCGGGCGTCTCGCCTATCAGGCGCTGACCCAGCGCGACATCGTGGTCATGCAGTCGGTCGTGCTGTTCTTCTGCGCGCTGGTCATATCAATGAACTTCCTTGTCGATATGGCCTATCTGCTGATCGATCCGCGATTGCGGGCGCGTGCCGCATGAGACGTTCCCATCGCCACAGTGTCACCCTTCTGACTGGCTCCATCATCACCGGTGCTCTACTCTCCATCGCGTTGCTCTCGCTCGTCTGGACGCCGCAGGTGCCGACGAAAATGCACATCGTCGCCAAGCTGAAACCACCGCTGGCGGAAGGCTTGCTGGGTACGGATCATTTCGGGCGTGATATTCTTTCGATGCTCATGGTCGGGGCGTGGAATTCGCTCTCCACCGCTGTCATGGCGGTTGCCATCGGGGCCACCATCGGCACGCTGGTTGGCGTGTTTGCTGCTGCGCAACGCGGTGTCGTGGAGGCTTTGCTGATGCGGCTCTGCGATATCATTTTCGCGCTGCCGCCCATCCTTTCGGCCATGATGCTGGGGGCCTTCATCGGTTCCGGTCGTTTCACCGCCATCGTCGCCATCGCCACTTTCATGGTGCCGGTCTTTGCCCGGCTGACCTGCGCTGCTGCCTTGCAATTATGGGCACGGGATTTCGTGTTGGCAGCAGAAAGTCTGGGGCGGAGCAGGGGCGGCATTACGTTTACGCATATTCTGCCCAACCTCACCAACCTCATCATCGTGCAGGTTAGCATTCAGCTGGGGCTCGCCATTCTCACCGAAGCGGGCCTTAGCTTTCTCGGCCTCGGCATGCCGCCGCCTGCACCCACCTGGGGGCGGATGTTGTGGGAATCGCAGACCTATCTCTCCGCCGCGCCATGGCTTGCCATCCTCCCCGGCCTAGCCATCGCCCTGGCGGTTCTCGGCTTCAATCTTCTGGGCGATGGTCTCAGGGATATGCTCGACCCGAAAACGCGCGGATAGGGCTCCCCAACGACAATGTGAGGCGGATGTCGTATTGCTGCCGCCATTGATCTGCTACAGCGGGCCGTCATTTCGGAGTTGAGAACCCATGCTGCGCCTGTCGGACAATCCTGCTCTATCGGTCGACGATGCCGAGCCGACCTTGGCGGAACCTGCCGAGACCCCTGTCGGCCTTGTCGATATTTTGCAAGCGTTGGCGGGCGATGAAAGCCGGTCGCGCATCTCTGTCGGTGATCTTCTGTCTGCCATGGGTGATCGCGCCTTCGGGGCGCTGATGCTGGTTTTCGCGCTGCCCAATATCGTGCCCACACCGCCCGGCACATCGGCCATTACAGGCACGCCTCTCGTCTTCCTCGCCGCCCAGCTTTTTGCGGGCAAAAGCCCGTGGCTGCCGGGCGTCATTGCGGATCGGTCGCTGGCGCGCGAAGATTTTGCCAAAGTCGTGCAAAAGATCGTTCCTGTCTTGCTGTGGGTGCAAAAGCTGTTGCGCCCGCGTATGGAAGGTCTGCTGTCTCCGGTTTTCGAGCGCGTGATCGGCCTCATCTGTCTGCTGCTTGCCGTCATTCTGGCCTTGCCCATTCCGCTCGGCAATATTCTGCCTGCCATCGCAATCTGTTGTTTTTCCTTCGCTCTTCTGGAACGCGATGGCCTATTTGCGCTGCTGGGCGGTGTCCTCTCAGTCATCTCTGTGGCCATCGTCAGCGGCGTGATCTATGGCATCACGAAGGCCGCATTTTATTTCGTTATCGGACCATTGTTGGGCTGAGCTTGCCTTGCCGCGTTTGACATGGGCGTTGAAAAAATGTCAGCACAGTGGGGATGATGACGTAAGGGCAGGCATATGGCCAGACGATCCGAGACAGGTGGACGGCTAGACGACGCGGCGCGGGCCGGGTGGCTCTATTATGTTGCCGGTCGCACGCAGGATGAGATCGCCAGCGCCATGGGCATTTCTCGCCAGTCGGCGCAGCGCCTCGTGTCATTGGCCGTGGCCGAACGTCTGATCAAGGTCCGGCTCGATCATCCCATTGCCGCCTGCCTGGAAAAAAGCGAGGCTCTGCGCGAGCGGTTTTCGCTGAAATACGTGGAAGTCGTGCCGAGTGATCCGGCGGGCGTGTCCTCCACGGTCGGCATTGCCGAGGCCGGGGCGGCGGAAATCGAACGCTGGCTGCGCAAGACCGATCCCATCGTGCTGGCCATCGGCACGGGACGGACGCTGAAAGCGGCGGTCGATCAGTTGCCGCCGATGGAATGCCCGCAACACCGCATCGTCTCGCTCACCGGCAATATCGGGCCGGATGGATCTGCAGCCTATTACAACGTCATCTTCTCGATGGCCGATGCAATCAAGGCCCGGCACTTTCCCATGCCTCTGCCGGTTCTCTGTTCGTCTGCGGAAGAGCGGGAATTGCTGCATGAGCAGTCCATGGTGCGCTCCACGCTGGCACTGGGTGCTGCCGCCAATGTCACCTTCGTCGGTGTGGGCCAATTGGCAGAGGACGCGCCGCTCTGCGTCGATGGCTTTCTTGAGGTTCAGGAGATGCGCGACCTCATTGCCAAGGGCGGTGCGGGTGAGATTTGTGGCTGGTCTTTTGATCGCGACGGCCAGTTTCTTGACACGCCCATCAATGATCGTGTCGCCTCCGTCCCCCTGCCGCCACGCGAAACAAGCACGGTCATCGGCATTGCCCAGGGCAAGCAAAAATCACCTGCCATTCTCGCTGCGTTGCGTGGCGGGCTGCTCAACGGCGTGATTACGGACGAGGCTTCTGCCGAATATTTGCTCAGAGATTGAGCAGAAATATCGCCTTTATTTCAGTATGTTAGCTATTCCTTGTGCATCGCAGCGCAGGTAGGTGCTTGACTTCCGTCTCCCAAAAGTGAGTAATTGCCCTAGAGCAAAGCGAATGCTCACAAACTTCTTCTGGGAGGAAGATCATGACTTTGAAGACACTTCTGCTGGGCGCGTGCTCGGCTCTCGCCTTTTCGGGCCTCGCTTCCGCAGAAACGCTGACCATCGCCACCGTCAACAACGGCGATATGATCCGCATGCAGGGACTGACATCCGAATTCACCGCCAAAAACCCCGATATCAAGGTTGAATGGGTCACGCTGGAAGAAAACGTCCTGCGCGAACGCGTCACAACCGATATCGCCACCAATGGCGGCCAATACGACATCATGACCATCGGCAACTACGAAGTTCCGATCTGGGCCAAGCAGGGCTGGCTTCTGCCGCTCGAAAAGCTCGGCGATAACTATGATGTCGCTGACATGCTGCCATCGATCAAGGGCGGTCTGACTGTCGATTCCAAACTCTACGCTGCACCGTTCTACGGCGAATCCGCCATGATCATGTATCGCAAGGACCTGTTTGAAAAAGCTGGCCTGAAGATGCCTGAAAACCCGACATGGGAATTCATTGGTGACGCAGCCCGCAAGATCACCGACCGTAAGGCCGACATCAACGGCATGTGCCTTCGCGGCAAGGCCGGTTGGGGCGAAAACATGGCCTTCATCACCGCTCTCACCAACTCCTTTGGTGGTCGCTGGTTCGATGAAAACTGGAAGCCACAGTTCGATCAGCCTGAATGGAAGAATGCGCTCCAGTTCTACGTTGACCTGATGAAGGATGCCGGTCCGTCCGGTGCTTCCTCCAACGGCTTCAACGAAAACCTGACGCTGTTCCAGCAGGGCAAATGCGGCATGTGGATCGATGCCACGGTGGCTGCGTCCTTCGTGTCGAACCCGAAGGATAGCAAGGTTGCCGACAAGGTTGGCTACGCGCTGTTCCCGACGCATGGCGAGTTGAAGAACCACGGCAACTGGCTCTGGTCCTGGAACCTCGCCATTCCGAAGAGCTCGAAGAAGGCTGACGCCGCTGAAAAGTTCATCGCCTGGGCAACCAGCAAGGACTACACGCAGCTCGTCGCCTCCAAGGATGGCTGGGCCAACGTTCCTCCGGGCACCCGTACCTCGCTCTACAAGAACGCGGATTACGAAAAGGCGGCAGGCTTTGCAGCACCGACGCTCGCTGCGATGAACGCGGCTGATATCACCAAGCCAACGGTGAAGCCGGTGCCTTACACAGGCGGTCAGTTCGTGGCCATTCCTGAGTTCCAGTCGCTCGGCACCACAGTCGGTCAGCTGTTCTCGGCAGTCGTTGCCGGTCAGTCCAGCGTCGATGACGCTCTTGCCGGTGCTCAGTCCACGGCTACGCGTGAAATGACGCGCTCGGGATACATCAAGTAATCCTCCCGAAGATCGCCGTCCGGCCCATAGGGTCGGGCGGCGGATACTGATCCGTGAGACATAGCCTGTAAAAACAAAAAAGAACCCCCTCTGGCCTGCCGGCCATCTCCCCCACAAGGGGGGAGAAACCTTGTGGCCAAGGTCTCGATCACTCTCCAAATTGGGCGGCTGGGTTAAGCCCCTCCCCCTTGTGGGGAGGGGTTGGGGAGGGGCCTTCCAGAGCGCAGGTTCCAAAAATCGGGGAGGAAGCCATCCGATGGCGACGCAAAACACCAAGAACCTGGCGCGGATCATGATGGCGCCTTCGGTCATCCTGCTTCTGGTCTGGATGATCGTGCCACTGTCGATGACGCTGTGGTATTCGTTTCAGAATTACAACCTGCTGAACCCGGCCAATGTCAGCTTTGCTGGCCTGTTCAATTACCAGTATTTCTACACCGACCCGGCCTTCTTCCAGTCCATCTGGAACACGCTCGTTATCGTTGGCGGCGTATTGATGATCACTGTCATCGGCGGCATCGGCATTGCGCTGTTGCTGGACCAGCCCATTTTCGGGCAGGGCATCGTGCGCATTCTGGTCATCTCGCCCTTTTTCGTCATGCCGCCGGTTGCGGCACTCGTCTGGAAGAACATGATCATGCATCCCGGTTACGGGGTGCTGGCGGATTTGAGCCGGTTCTTCGGATTTCAGCCCATCGACTGGTTCTCGCAGTTTCCCCTTCTGTCCATCGTCATCATCGTGGCCTGGCAGTGGCTGCCCTTTGCAACGCTCATTCTGCTGACGGCACTTCAGTCGCTGGATGGCGAGCAGAAGGAAGCCGCTGAAATGGATGGCGCAAGCTTCTTCAGCCGCTTCATCTATCTGACGCTGCCGCATTTGGCGCGCGCCATCACTGTCGTCATTCTCATTCAGACGATCTTCCTGCTCGGCGTCTACGCGGAAATTCTCGTCACCACCAATGGTGGCCCGGGCTACGCCTCGACCAATCTCGCCTTCCTCATCTATCGCACGGCGCTGCTGGGCTATGATGTGGGTGGAGCGTCCGCCGGTGGCATCATCGCCGTCATCCTTGCAAACGTCGTCGCCATCTTCCTGATGCGCGCCGTCGGCAAGAACCTCGATCGATAGGAGACAGGATCATGGCTCGTAAAGTCTCGACACGCTCCAAAATCGGCTTCACCATTGCCGCCTGGGTTATTGCCCTCTTGCTGTTCTTCCCGATCCTCTACGCCTTCGTCACATCGCTGAAGACGGAGCCGGAAGCGATTGCGGGTTTCAGCCTCTGGCCATCGGGAACGTTTGAAAACTACATTACGGTCAATACGCAGCGGGATTACTTCAAGCCGTTCATGAACTCGGTGATCCTCTCGGTAGGCTCCACCATCGTGGCCCTTCTGATCGCGATCCCTACGGCCTGGGCCATGGCGTTTTCGCCAACCAAACGCACCAAGGATATTCTGATGTGGATGCTCTCCACCAAGATGATGCCTGCGGTGGCGGTGCTGGTGCCGATCTATCTGATCTTCCGCAATGCCGGTCTGCTCGATACGCGCATCGGCCTCACCATCATGCTCACCTTCATCAATCTGCCGATCGTGGTGTGGATGCTCTACACATACTTCCGGGAAATTCCGGGTGAAATTCTCGAAGCATCCCGCATGGATGGCGCATCGCTGTGGAACGAGATCGTCTATGTGCTGACGCCGATGGCGATCCCCGGCATTGCCTCGACGCTTCTTCTCAACATCATTCTGGCGTGGAACGAATCCTTCTGGACCATTCGTCTCACCACCACCAATGCCGCACCACTGACGGCCTTCATCGCCTCCTTCTCCAGCCCGCAGGGTCTGTTCTGGGCGAAGCTGTCTGCCGCTTCGATGATGGCGATTGCGCCGATCCTCGTGCTTGGCTGGTTCTCCCAGAAACAACTCGTTCGCGGCCTGACCTTCGGCGCGGTGAAATAAGGAAATAAGAAAATGGGCAGCATTTCCCTTAGAAAAGTTTCCAAGGTCTTTGGTGAAGCCAAGGTCATCCCCTCCATCGATCTCGATATCGAAGATGGCGAGTTCGTGGTCTTCGTCGGCCCGTCGGGCTGCGGCAAGTCCACGCTCCTGCGCCTCATCGCAGGCCTTGAGGATGTGACCGGCGGCCAGATCATCATCGATGGCAAGAATGTGAGTGAGAAGGCACCGGCAGAACGTGGCCTTGCCATGGTGTTCCAGTCCTACGCGCTTTATCCGCATATGAGCGTGCGCAACAATATTGGCTTTCCCCTGAAAATGGCCAAGCTCGACAAGGCCGTCATCGACAAAAAGGTCAATGATGCCGCAAGCGTTCTGAACCTCACCGATTATCTCGACCGTCGCCCCTCGCAGCTGTCCGGCGGTCAGCGCCAGCGTGTTGCCATCGGCCGCGCCATCGTGCGCGAGCCCTCGGCCTTCCTGTTCGATGAGCCCTTGTCGAACCTCGATGCTTCCTTGCGCGGCACGATGCGGCTGGAAATTTCCGAGCTGCACAATACACTGAAGACGACGATGATCTACGTCACCCACGATCAGGTCGAAGCCATGACCATGGCCGACAAGATCGTCGTGCTCAATCGCGGCAATATCGAACAGGTCGGCTCCCCGATGGAGCTTTACAAGACGCCGCGAAATCTCTTTGTTGCCGGTTTCATCGGCTCGCCGCGCATGAATTTCGTCAAGGGTGCCTATGCTGCCGCCAAGGGTGGCGATACCGTCGGCGTTCGCCCGGAACATCTGCTGCTGTCCAAGGACAGCGGTGTGTGGAAGGGGACTGTCGCGGTTGCCGAACATCTGGGCTCCGACACCTTCATCCACATCAATGTCGATGACATCGGCATGATTACCGCCCGTGCGGGCGGCGAGTTTGCGTGTCAGCATGGCGATACCGTCTTCATCACGCCGGATGACAGCAAAATCCACAAGTTCGATAGCAAGGGTCTCGCCATCTAGGCGCCAGACTGCATCGCCTAGACTGGTCGTATATGCGGCCAGCCTAGGCGACTGCTCCATGACAGGAAATTCGAGGATCGTCTCATGACATCAAAACTCTCGCTCGCAACGCTCGATCAGGTCAAGGCAACGGCATCCGTTCCGTCCTATTCCCGCAGCGACCTTTCTGCCGGTATCGTGCATTTCGGCGTGGGCAATTTTCACCGCGCCCATCAGGCCATCTATCTGGACGATCTGTTCAACACCGGTGCCGATCATGATTGGGCGATCATCGGCGCGGGCGTTCTGCCATCCGATACCGTCATGCGCGAGAAGCTTGCGGCACAGGATTTCCTGACGACGGTGGTGGAGCAGGACAACAACCGCACCAGCGCGCGCGTCACCGCCCCGATGATCGATATTCTCAAGATCGGTGACACGGCAGCCACCATCGAAACGCTGGCCGATCCGAAAATCCGCATCGTCTCGATGACCATCACCGAAGGCGGTTACTTCATCGATGCTTCAGGCACGTTCAATCCGCAGCACCCGGCCATTGCTGAAGACGGCAAGAACCCAGCGTCTCCCAAGACGGTCTTCGGCCTCATCGTCGCTGGCCTGAAAGCCCGCAAGGACAAGGGCCTCCAGCCCTTCACCGTCATGTCCTGCGATAATATTCCGCATAACGGCAAGGTCACAAAAAACGCCGTCGTCGGGCTGGCGGCACTCTCCGATCCCGCCTTCGCCAACTGGATCAGCGACAACGTTTCCTTCCCCAATTCCATGGTGGACCGCATCACGCCTGCTACGGGTGATCGCGAGCGCGATATCGCCCGCGACGATTTCGGCATTGATGATAATTGGCCGGTCTTCTGCGAAGAGTTCAAGCAGTGGGTCATGGAAGACAATTTCCCCGCGGGTCGTCCGGCGCTGGAAAAGGTCGGCGTGCAGTTCGTGCCCGAAGTCGCACCTTACGAGCATATGAAAATCCGCATCCTGAATGGCGGCCATGCAGCGATTGCCTATCCGGCCGCGCTTCTCGACATCCACTTCGTGCATGAGGCGATGGAGCATCCGCTGATCCGCGCCTTCCTTGCCAAGCTGGAGAAGGAAGAGATCATCCCGATCATTCCGCCGGTGCCGAATACGGATCTCAACGAATATTTCGATCTGATCGAGCGGCGTTTCCTCAACCCCAAGATTGGCGATACCATCCCGCGTCTGGCGCAGGATGGCTCCAACCGCCAGCCGAAATTCATCCTGCCATCCACGGCGGATCGTCTTGAAAAGGGCGAGGATATCGTCGGTCTTTCGCTGGTCTCGGCGCTCTGGTGCCGTTACTTCCACGGCACGTCCGATAGCGGCGCGAAGATCGTTTTCAACGATGCCAGCGCCGAGCGCCTTCAGGCAGCCGCCATCAAGGCGAAGTACGATCCGATGGCGTTTCTGGCCTTGGACGATATCTTTGGCGAAGTCGCCAAGTCGGAACTCTTCCGCAAACGCTTCGCCCATGCCTTGAAGACGTTGTGGGAGCAGGGTACGGCTGAAACGCTTGAACTTTACCTGCAAAACAAACTCGTCAGCTGACGAAAAGAGATGTGCCATGCAAACCGGGAACGCGCCTTTGCTGATCTTTGATTGCGACGGCGTTCTCGTGGATAGCGAGCCGGTTTCCATTGCAGTGCTGATCGACATGGTCGCCCATCAGGGCGTCCAGATCACCGAAGAGGAAGCCTATCAGCGTTTTCTCGGTCGCAGCGTCGCCAGCATGACGTCAACGCTCTGGGAAGAATACGGTGTCGAAACCGACATCGATTTTCTAGAGCATATGCGCAGCGAACTTTTCCAGCGTTTTCGCGCTGAGCTGAAAGCGATAGACGGCATGGCCGAGACGCTGGATCGCCTGTCGGTGCCGCGCTGCGTTGCCTCCTCCAGCCAACCGGAGCGCATCCGCTATTCGCTGGGGCTGACGGGTCTCTTGGACAAGCTCGAACCGCATATTTTCAGCGCCACAATGGTGAAAAACGGCAAGCCTGCGCCGGATCTTTTCCTGCATGCCGCAGGCCAGATGCAGGTGGAGCCGAAAGACTGCATCGTTATCGAAGACAGCCCCGCCGGAATTGCCGCTGCCAAGGCGGCAGGAATGCGCGTCTTTGCCTTCACGGGCGGGTCGCATGCCCGTTTCCCCGCATTTCGTGACCTTATTGCCAGCCTGAAACCCGATCTGGTGTTTGACGCCATGCCGGATTTGGTCCAACTTGTGGCCGATCAAACTGCGCGGAGTTAGCGGCTGCGGGTGCCATCTGCACCCATGCTGAAGGGTCGCGATTGAGGGATGGGAATTTAGCTTGATGCGTCAATATCTTGTTGCTGTCGATGTCGGCACGGGCAGCGCTCGCGCTGGCGTTTTCGATGCGAGCGGCAGGCTGATAGCGCGGGCAATCCACCCCATCATCATGCAGCGCCCCAAGGAAAACCACGCCGAGCACGATTCCGCCGATATCTGGAATGCCGTCTGCTTCGTCGTGCGCCGCGCCATGGCAGATGCTGCCATTCCCGCATCCTCCGTCGCCGCCATCGGTTTCGATGCCACCTGTTCGCTCGTCGTGCGAGGGCCACAGGGCGAGCAGGTTACGGTCTCCACGACAGGCGAAGACCGTTTCGACACCATCGTCTGGCTCGATCACCGCGCCATTGCGCAGGCCGATATCCTGAGCACCTCGGGCCACCCCGTGTTAGATTTCGCAGGCGGCTCCATCTCGCCGGAAATGCAGATGCCCAAGCTGATGTGGCTAAAGAAACATCTGCCGGACAGTTGGGCCAAGGCCGGATATTTCTTCGATCTGGCCGACTTCCTCACATGGAAGGCCAGTGGCAGTGCGAATCGTTCCAACTGCACGCTGACAGCCAAATGGAATTTTCTGGCGCATGACGGAAAGGGCTGGAGTAAGGACTATCTCGACATAGCCGGTGTCGGTGATCTCCTGGAGCGCGGCAACCTTCCCAAAAAAACAGTCGAGCCCGGCCAGAGCGTCGGCAAGCTCTCAGCGCAGGCGGCTGAAGAACTGGGCCTAGACACCGGCTGCGAAGTCGCCGCAGGCATGATCGATGCTTATGCAGGCGCGCTAGGTGCGCTCGGCGGCAGCCTGCAATCGGACGTCGGCAGCAATGTCGCCTTGATTGCAGGGACATCCAGTTGCCTCGTCACGCTGACGCCCAAACGCATGCCCGGTCACAGCTTATGGGGGCCGTACTGGCAGGCGGTGCTTCCCGGCCATTGGCTGGTGGAAGGCGGACAATCGGCCACCGGCGCGCTGCTGGACCACGTCGTGCGCATGCACGCCGCTGGTGGTGAACCGACCTCGGCCCTCCATGCCCGTATCGTGAACCGCGTGTTGTCCTTGCGCCAAGCGGAAGGCGAGATGTTTGCGGAGCATCTGCATGTCCTGCCGGATTTCCACGGCAACCGCTCGCCGCTGGCGGATCCGCATGCCCGTGGCGTCGTCAGCGGGCTGACGCTGGACACCTCCTTCGACAGCCTCTGCCGCCTCTATTGGCGCACCGCGGTCTCCATCGCACTCGGTGCGCGACATGTTTTGGACGCCATGGAAGGCTTCGGCTACAGGGTGGATACGCTGCATGTCACCGGCGGCCATGTGCATAATCCCATCCTGATGGAGCTGTACGCTGACGTTACCGGAAAACGCATCGTCGTCCCGGCAACGGCAGATGCCGTGCTGCTCGGCACGGCCATGACGGCGGCGTCTGCGGGCGGGGTGCATCCGGGTCTCGCCGCTGCCGGTGCGGCCATGTATCCCGGCGGGGAAGAGAAACGGTCCAGCGACGCCGGCACGCGGCGTTACGACCGCGACTATCGCCGTTTCCTTGCCATGTACCGCCACCGCGAAGAACTGGAAGCGATCTAACAAGGAAAGACGTTAGAGGCCCTCAATGCTCGTGTTCACACAGGGCATGGTTCGATAACGCACGGATCACATAACAATCCTCGATCGAATGACCGTCGCAATGGGAGACGATCCGCTCCAGCTCGTGTTCCAGCTTCTTCAGTTTGGCGATCTTTTCCCGCACGCTGACCAGATGATCTGCGGCGATGCGGTCTGCGCCATCGCAAGGCATTTCGCGGTGTTGGCTCAGCGCGATCAGCTCGCGAATGGCATCGATGTTGAGGCCAAGGTCGCGGGCATGGCGCACGAAGGCAAGCCGCTCCAGATCGGTCTTTTCATACCGTCGCTGGTTGCCTTCTGACCGTTCTGCCGCGCGCAACAAGCCCATCTGCTCGTAATAGCGAATGGTCGGCACCTTGACGCCGGTGTGTCGCGAAAGATCGCCGATGGAATACATGACTGCTCCTCATATCTATAGCTTCTAGAGATATAGGTGAGATGAGAGGTTGACGCAATGAGATGCAGGGCGTCGTCAATTACTTGGTCTGCAAACCATCCACCGTGTCTGTCGTGCCTGACGATCCGGCAATCTGGTCGATGCCAAGCGCACGCTCGATCGCCTCTTTAATCATATCCTCTATAGCCTGACGCTCTTCCGGCGGAAGCGCAGCCAGTTTTTCCTCTGTTAATTCCAAATCCCCCAGCACGATGGCACGGATTTTTTCTGCAGGCGTCATTTCCGAGAATTTCAAAAATTCCTCGGTGAGTGCCTTGGATTTCGCGTCGAGTGTCTTTTGCTTGTCCTCGATGGTCTCCGGCTCTTTTTTACCGTCGAGTTCCCATAACGCGCTTGAAATGGACACGGCGAAGGTTGGCCCCTGGTAATCCCATAAGGACACCGGACCAGTCTGCTCCTCCGTGTCTGAGGCTTGTTCCTCCAGCGCGAATTGGAATTGCGCGCCTGATTCGTCATCGGCTTTTTGGCCTGCGTATCCCAGATAATATTGGTCGGACGAAGAGACTGGATAGACGGTCATGCAAACTCTCCCTTAAAATTTGAGAGTTGAGTCATGCCATCGTCAGCTTGCGCAAAAGTTGTGTTCTGAATGGATTGCTTGTCGTAATTTCATAATATAATATACCCCCCTATACTATATGGAAGAACCTCATGTCACACACCATTCAGAATAAGGACAAGCTTCTGGCCCGCACGCGCCGCCTGAAAGGGCAGATGGAGGCGGTTGAGCGGGCGTTGGAAGGCGGCAAGCCCTGTGGCGAGGTGCTGCAACTGCTGGCGTCCGTGCGCGGTGCACTGTCCGGCCTGACGGGGGAGGTGATGCTGGAGCATCTGCACGAACATGTCCTGCACGCCGAAAACGAAGACGAGCGTGCGCGCGCCACGGAAGAGCTGGCGCAGGTTCTCAAAACTTACATTCGATAAAGGTGTGCCATGACCGCAACGACTGATCATTCCCACGCATCCGGCACGCATAGCCACGTCTTTCTTGGCCAGAACCACGAGCGCAACGAGCGCCGGGTCTGGGCGGTCATCGCCTTGACCACGGCGATGATGGTGGCGGAAATTGCGGCGGGCAGCTGGTTCGGCTCCATGGCGCTGACGGCGGATGGCTGGCACATGGCGACCCATGCCGGTGCCATGCTGATTTCGGCGCTCGCCTATCTCTATGCCCGCCGGCAGATCAAGAACGCCCGTTTCACCTTCGGCACCGGCAAGTTCGGCGATCTCGCCGGTTTCGCCAGTGCGGTCGTTTTGGGCGTTGCGGCTCTGATGATTGCCTGGGAAAGCCTGCTGCGTTTCTTTTCGCCCGTCGAGATCGATTTCAATCAGGCCATCGCGGTTGCTGCCATCGGCCTCGTCGTCAATCTCGTCAGCGCATGGCTGTTGAAGGACGATCACCACCACCATCATCACGGTCATGAACACGGCAGCCACGCGCATCATGGAAGCCATGCCCATCATGGCGACCACGCTCACCACGACAATCATGGCAGCAAGGACAATAATCTACGCTCTGCTTACTTGCATGTTCTGGCAGACGCGCTGACATCGGTTCTTGCCATCGTCGCTTTGCTATTGGGCAAATGGAACGGCTGGACATTCCTCGATCCCGCCATGGGCATTGTCGGTGGCATCGTCATTGCCCGCTGGTCCTGGGGTCTGCTGCGCTCTACCGCTTCCGTGCTGGTGGATGCAGCCCCTGAAGCGCAGGATTTGTCGCAGGAAATTCGAAGTGCTGTCGAAACGGCGGACGAGCGGATCACCGATCTGCATGTCTGGCAGGTGGGGCCGGGGCATCACGCGGCCATCGTCGCCATCAAGTCGCCGTCACCGCAAGCGCCGTCATTCTATCGGCAGAAGCTGGCAGCGATCCATGAGCTGTCGCATATTACAGTGGAGATCGATGCCGCCCATCCGGCTTGATGGGTTTGTGTGACAAGCACAGCACGGGGAGTTTGGCGCGCGTCGTCATAACGCAAGCCGCAAAGAGTGAATGTGGAGCGGCGCGAAAACTTTGGGCGCGGCCTCTTCATCAATTAATCAACTGTTAATCAAAAATATGCTTGCTGGCCACGTAAACGCAGTGTGGGCAGTCTGAGTCGTGCAGAGATCAATGTTCCGTATAGGCTTGACGAAGCCAGGCGCTGTCCAGCGGCATGGTCGCTTCGATCGTGCTTTGCGTGGCAGGCGCATCTGCGGTCGCGTCGTTGTTGACGGTCCAAAGGACATTGGCAAGCGACGTGGATTCAAGTGCATTCACGAAGGAAATCTTGCTGCCGCTGAGGGCGGCCTGCTGCTGCTCGGGCGCAACCGGTTCCGTCTGTCTCTTTTCAATATGGTGAGAGCGGCTTTGATGCGCAGAGCCGCCGATATTATTATCGATATTCATTGCAAAGCCTCTTCCAAGATCAATTAACGATTTATTAACCGCTGAACCTTGTGCGAAACTTGCGTGATTGCGTTTGGTGCCTGTTCTTCGCTTGACAGCATGGAAAGTGCTGCTTCGTTTTCGCATTTTGGGGTTGCAAAAGCGGGACATATGCCCGTTTGAGCCGATTCCCTTACGTCAGCTTCCCTCCGCAACGTGAGTCGCGGAGGGGTGAGTCGGGGATCAGGCGATCTTCTTTTCCGCTTCCTCCGGCTCAGGCACTTCCTGCTCCGCCGGTTCCGTTTCCTGCGTGGCAGGCGTCACCATGGCGGCCACCAGCGTTTCGATGCCGATGCTGCCGACCGGCTTGCCGTCTTCGTCCACCACATGGGCGGTGGTCTCGTTGGCATCGGTCATATCGCGGGCGATGTTTTCCAGCGTGTCCGTTTCCAGAACCGACATGCTCTCGGGCGCTGTCATGACCGGGTCCATCACGGTGGTTGCCTGCAACACGCGGCCACGGTTCACGTCGCGCACGAAGTCGCTGACATATTCGTTTGCCGGGGACAGAATGATGCTCTGGCCATCGCCCTGCTGCACCATCTCGCCGTCTTTCAGAATTGCGATATGGTCGCCCAGCCGCAGCGCCTCATCCAGATCATGGGTGATGAAGACGACGGTCTTCTTCAGCTCCTGTTGAAGATCCAGCAGCATGGTCTGCATATCGACGCGGATCAGCGGGTCGAGCGCGGAATAGGCCTCATCCATCAGCAGAATGTCGGCATCATTGGTCAGCGCACGGGCAAGGCCCACGCGCTGCTGCATGCCGCCGGACAGCTGGTTGGGGTAATAGTCCTCGTAACCGTCGAGGCCGACCCGGTTCAGCCAGTAACGGCCTTTCTCGATGCTCTCCTTGCGGGACACGCCTTGAATATCCAGACCATAGACGCTGTTCTCCAGCACGGTGCGGTGCGGCAGAAGGCCAAATTTCTGGAACACCATAGCGGTCTTGTGGCGGCGGAAATCGCGCAGGTCAGAGCCGCTCATGGAGCAGATATCCTGCCCGTCGTACACCACTTCGCCCGCCGTCGGCTCGATCAGCCGGTTGATGTGGCGGATCAGCGTGGACTTGCCGGAGCCCGAGAGCCCCATGACCACGGTAATCTTGCCGCCGGGCATGGTGATGTTGATGTTGTTGAGGCCCAGAACGTGATTGTGCACATCGTTCAGTTCGCTCTTGCTCATACCGTTTCGAACGGCCTCGAGATGTTTCTCGGGGTGCTTGCCGAATATCTTGTAGAGATTCTTGATTTCAATGCCGTTAGCCATGTTGCACCTCGCGGTATTTCTGCAGACGCTTGCCGAAGGCCTGGCTTGCGCGGTCAAACATGATGGCGATGGCCACCAGCGCAAAGCCATTCAGAAAGCCGATTGTGAAGAACTGGTTGTTGATGGCCTGAAGCACGTTCTTGCCCAGCCCGCCGACGCCAACCATGGAGGCGACAACGACCATGGCGAGCGACATCATGATGGTCTGGTTGATGCCGGTCATGATGGTGGGCAGCGCCAATGGCAGCTGCACATTGAACAGCTTCTGTGTGTTGGAGGAGCCGAAGGCATCAGCCGCTTCCAGCGTCTCCCGGTCCACCATGCGAATGCCCAGATTGGTCAGGCGGATCATCGGCGGTACGGCATAGATGACGACCGCAATCAGTCCCGGCACCTTGCCGATACCGAAGATGACGACAACGGGGATGAGATAGACGAAGCTTGGCATCGTCTGCATCACGTCCAGCGTGGGATTGATGAAGCGTTGCAGCCGCTCGGACCGCGCCATCAGAATGCCGAGCGGCAGACCGATGATGACGGCAATCAGCGTCGCAATGGCCACGATGGACAGCGTCGTCATCGCATCGCGCCACAGGCCGACAAAGCCGATCAGACACAACGAGACAGCCGTGCCGAGCGTGATGCGGATGCTGCGTCCGGCCAGGTGCACCAGCGCCAGCAGACCGAGAAATATGACGATCCAAGGCGTCTGAATGAAAAACCGTTCGGACGCATTGAGAAACATTTGCAGCGGATGCACCACGGTATCGATGATATCGCCGTAGCTTCGAACGAGATCGCGAAACCCGTCATCAATCGTCTTGCGTGCCACGCGCATGGTGCTGTTGGAGAGGGCCGGAAACTTGCACAGCATATCCGGCAGGATGTTACAGAGGGCCATTATTGTTGTTTTCCCTTGTTGATTTTAGGACGGTGCATGCCGGGTTGATGCGGAGTTCGCAGCTCACCCCCCTCTGTCCTGCCGGACATCTCCCCCTCAAGGGGGGAGATCGGCAAGACGCTCAAACATTGCCAAAGTCGCGACGTTTAAGTTGATCGGGAGGTTGCCACAGGCCGATCTCCCCCCTTGAGGGGGAGATGCCCGGCAGGGCAGAGGGGGGTGAGCCAAGACCACAAAGGATCATGGCCACCCCCACACCCATCACATCGAAGCCTTGATCTTCTCAGCCACCTCAGGCGAAACCCACTTAGTCCAAATGTCCTCGTGGTTCTCGAGGAAATAGGCCGCACCGTCTTCGTTGGTGCCCTGATTTTCATCCATCCAGGCCAGAACTTCGGCAACCGTGTCGTTGCCCCACTGGCGCTTCTTCACGTATTCGACGGAAGGACCGGCCTTTTCGGCAAATTCCTTGGTCACGACCGTAAACACTTCAGCCACCGGATAGGCATTGGGCTTGGGGTCGGCGCAATCTGGCTTGGCGATGCAGTTGTCGTAAGCTTCGCGGTCCAGTTCGACGCCGTCTTCCAGCTTGACCATATCGTATTTGCCCAGAATGGCAGTCGGCGCCCAATAATAACCGAGCCAGCCCTGCTTCTTTTCATAGGCATTGGAAATGGAGCCATCGAGGCCAGCGCCGGAGCCGGTATCAACGAGCGTAAAGCCCTTTTCATCCGCCTTGCGTGCCTTGAAGAGATTGGCCGTCGTTGGCTGGCAACCCCAGCCGGGAGGGCAACCGAAGACCGCGCCCTTGCTGGCATCTTCCGGTGCCGGGAAGAGTTCAGGATGCTTGAGCGCATCTTCCACGGTCTTGATGTCGGGATGGGCGTCGGCCAGATATTTCGGAATCCACCATCCCTCCACGCCGCCATCGTTCAGGATTTTGACTTCCTGAATGAGATTGCCGGATTTGACGGCTTCTTCATAAGGTGAGCCCAGCGTGTTCACCCACATTTCAGGCGCCATATCCGGCTGGCCTTTTTCATTCATGGAGGTAAAGGTGGGTGTGGTGTCGCCGGTCACGATATCGATCGTGCAGTCATAACCGTTTTCCATGATGAACTTGTCGACATAAGCCGCAACACCCGCAGATGCCCAGTTCATTTCTGCGATGGAGATGTTGCCGCAGGTCTCAGCGGCGTTGGCGGTGCTTGCGCCAGCGGCGGCAAGGGTGAAGCCCGTGACAAGAATGGTCGAGGCGAGGAGTTTCTTCATTGTAAGACCCCCAAGTCTAATGCAGTGTTTATGTGAGGCATACCGGGGCACTGCAAAGCCCGGCCTGCCAGAAGCGTCGGCGCGACATCGAAACGATACCGCTGCCAGAACGCAGAGCTAAAGCCATGGAGCGTGGATTTCACGAGCATGCGCTTGCGAAAGCTCCAGGGCAAAATGACATGCGCGGAAAGATGAGTGAAAACCCATCAAAGAACAGCCGCTAAGACGCGACGAAGAAAGCCGCAATCACCGCGGCGGAAAAGCGCATAAATATGTCAACGGGTTTTATAATACGGCGAGAAGATGATATTGCAACGCAAAATGCCGCATTGCAGCCATGCGCGGTGCTGCGGAACCATTTTGGATGATTTTCAATACTTCGCAAATTGTCATTTTTTACTGGCGGTATGCGCCACTTGACTGCATAAAAAATTAAAATGCAATTAATGTGAAATATATATTCAAATAACTCTGAATTCGGATTTTTGTGGAAAAAAATCTCAAATAACTCATTTCGAGAAGTATTTTTCTCCCAAATGCGGAGCGTTCGTCATCCTCGGGCTTGTCCCGAGGATCTAATCACGTTTCTGCGGATGCAACGTGGCAGATGCTCGGGACAAGCCCGAGCATGACGATCCGCGTAGGTTTGAGCGTCAATGGAACTTCGCATTTGACCATTACGATCACCGTCTCCCAGCTGCACAACCGGCAATGCAGCTTTGCCCAAAAGCAAATATCCACACTCCCTCATTCCTGTGCTTGTCACAGGAATCCAGTCAGCCGAAGTCCTTGGCTGAAAGAACTCTTCTCGACGCGCAGACGCGCGTCGGCTGGACCCCGCAGCAAATGCGGGGTGACGGAGGGGATGTGTTTGCGTCAAACAGCCTCAAACCGCAGCCTCACCCGCCACTTTCAGCGCAAACGCATACTCAAACGCTATCTCCTCCAGCCGCTGGAAGCGCCCCGACTTGCCGCCATGGCCTGCCGCCATATTGGTCTTGAGCAGGATCGGTGCTTCACCCGTCGTGTGCCCCCGCAGCTTCGCCACCCATTTGGTCGGCTCCCAATAGGTCACGCGCGGGTCGGTCAGGCCGGAAATGGCCAGAAGCGGCGGGTAGGGCTTTGCGCCAACATTGTCGTAGGGCGAATAGGCGGCGATCCACTGATATTCCTCTTGCGACTCCAGCGGGTTGCCCCACTCAGGCCATTCCGGCGGCGTCAGAGGAAGCGTGTCGTCCAGCATGGTCGTCAGCACATCCACGAAGGGAACGGCGGCGATAATGCCGGCGAATTTCTCCGGTGCCATATTGGCGACCGCGCCCATCAGCATGCCACCGGCAGATCCGCCCTCGGCAATGATGCCCTGATACGAGGTAAAGCCTTGCTTCACCAGATGGTCGGCAGCAGCGATGAAGTCCTTGAAGGTGTTCTGCTTGTGCTCCATCTTGCCGGTTTCATACCACTCAAAACCCTTGTCCTTGCCGCCGCGAATATGGGCCACGGCATAGACAAAGCCGCGATCGGCCAGCGACAGGTTGTTGGTGCTGAAGGAGGCCGGAATGGAAATTCCGTAAGCACCGTAACCATAGAGCAGGCACGGGGCAGAACCATCCAGCGGCGTATCCTTGCGGTAGAGCAGGGACACCGGCACCAGCGCGCCATCATGCGATGTCGCCATCACCCGGCGGGTGACGTAGTCGTCCGGGTTATGGCCGGAGGGCACTTCCTGTGTTTTCAGAAGCGTGCGCTCACGGGTCACCATATCGTAATCGAACAGCTGGCTCGGCGTCGTCATGGAGGAATAGCTGAAGCGGATGACATTGGTGTCGTATTCGGCAGCGCCATGCAGGCCCAGCGAATAGGCTTCCTCGTCAAAGGCAATGGCGTGTTCCTCGCCGCTCACCCGGTCGCGGATGACGATGCGCGGCAGGCCATCGCGGCGCTCCAGCCAGATCAGGTGGCGGGCATAGGCGTCGATATCCAGAATCAGACGGCCCGGCTCATGCGGTACGACTTCCGTCCAGTTTTCCTTGCCCGGTGCCGTCACCGGCGTTTCCATGATGCGGAAATCCTTGGCGTCGCCGTCATTCGTCAGAATGTAGAAAACGTCGCCACCTTCACACAGCGAATATTCGATGCCTTCCTCACGCTTGGCCACGATCTGTGGCTCGGCGGTCAAATCCTTGGTGGAGAGAATGCGATATTCGCTGGTCTCGTGGTCGTGAATATCGATGAAGATGAAATCATCCAGAACCGAAGCACCGACGCCCATGAAGAAACCGGGGTCTTTTTCTTCGTACACCAGACGGTCGGACGATTGCGGCTGGCCGATGATGTGGTGGAAGACCTTGGACGGGCGGTGGTTTTCATCCTGCAGGGAATAGAAGAAGCTCTTGCCATCCGGCGCCCATGCTCCGCCGCCGGCAGTGTTCTCGATCACGTCTTCCAGGTCTTGCCCGCTCTCCAGCTCGCGAATGCGCAAGGTGTAATATTCCGACCCCTTGTCGTCATAACCCCAGATGCCGCGACTGTGATCGCTTGTCTGATCGAGACCCGCGAGGCGGAAATAGTCCTTGCCCTCGGCTTCCTTGTCGCCGTTCAACAAAACGTGTTTCTCGCCGCCACCGCGCGGGGTGCGGAAATAATGCGGCTGCTCGCCACCCGTCACGAACAGTGTGCCGTAAGCATAAGGACTGTCATTGACCGGCACCGAGGAATCATCCTGCTTGATGCGGCCCTTCATCTCCTCGAACAGCTTGTCCTGAAGCGGCTTGGTGTCGGCCATCGCCGCTTCCATATAGGTGTTTTCGGCCTCTAGATGACTACGAATGGCCGGGTCCAGCAGCGTCGGATCCTTGAACATGGCCTGCCAGTTATCGGCGCGAAACCACGCATAATCATCCGTGCGGGTGATGCCGTGGTGGGTGTCGCTCACGGGCTTCTTTTCGGCAACGGGGGCGGCTGGCAGGTTCTTGAAAATGGACAAGGATATACTCGCTTTCATGAAGACATCGGTCTACGTGTGCCAAGATGTAGAGTGCTGCTCTGGGTCGATCAAGGAGGAAAACTCCTTGTGGCTTAGAAGCCATGGGCACAATTTGGTCTGCTTTCGATCACAATTTAACACTAGATCGCAAATCCGACACATCCGTGCCGATGCTGGCAAGTCGGTGGTTTTGCCTCAAGACCCCAGATTTGCCTCGAAATTCAAGACAAGAAGAAACGAAAAGCCCGACAGGACACCATGCACAAGCTTCTCTCCGTTGCCCTTCTCGCAGCCTCTTCCAGCGTGGCGATGGCCATGCCTGCCCATGCCATAGATGCCAATGTCCTTCGTCAGCTCAATGCGCTCGCCCCGGAGGAGCGTCTGGAGCAACGCTGCGATATCGAAGCCATGGAGCGCATCGCCAAGGACCAGAAGGGCATGAAGCCGGACAAGGTCATTGCCTATGCCTTCGGCGATCCGGATGTCACCCCTGATTCCATCAAGGCTGCCGGTGCCGTGTTCAGAAGCGGCGGCGAATGGTACCGCCTGCGCTACAAATGTCAGATCGCCACCACCACGCTCGGCATCCGTAATTTCGATTACAAGGTCGGAGACAAGGTGCCGGAAGAGCAGTGGGCGAAGCATTATTTGTATGATTGAGGCGGTGCGACTGGCTTACCTCTCCCCCTGTGGGAGAGGAAGAAAGATCATGATCTTAGCTTTGCTAAATCATAGATTTTTCAGGTGAGGGGTCCGCCGTTGGCGCCGAGGTAAGACCCCTCACTTGCGATTTCTAACACTTAGCCTTTGGCTAAGATGTTGAAATCGCTTTCTCTCCCACAGGGGAGAGATAACCCAGCCGCGACGTCCGTGGTTTCACCACCAGCGCGGAGAGGGTGAAGTTGCCAATCCGCAACGATATCTAACTGATTTCCTATTGATATTGCCGCATGCTGATTTGCTGATTAATCCTTGTGTCAGAGGGTTTTTCAGGGGCAGGTTGCATGAATGTGAGTTTTCACGGGCTTTCGGCCTTTCCGCTGACGCCAGCGGATGAAGAGGGGCTCGTCGATGTCGAGGCCCTGTCGCTGCTGGTGCAGAGGCTGGATGCGGCAGAGGTCGATAGCATCGGCCTTTTGGGCAGTACCGGAAGCTACGCCTATCTGTCTCGCGATGATCGTCTGCGCGCCGTCAATGCCGCAGTGGAATGCCTGAAAGGCAAGTGCAGGCAGCTGATCGTCGGCGTCGGCACGTTTCGCACCAGTGAAGCTGTTGCGCTGGCCAAGGATGCGGAAGCCGCCGGTGCAGATGCGCTGTTGCTCGCCCCCGTTTCCTACACGCCGCTGACACAGGAAGAGGTCTATCACCATTTCGCAGCGGTGGCCGGGGCGACCAGCCTGCCGCTTTGCATCTACAACAATCCCTCCACCACGCATTTCTCTTTCGGTGACGAGCTGCTGGTGCGGCTGGCCTATATTCCGCATATCCGCGCCGTCAAAATGCCTCTGGCCGCCGAGATGGGTTTCAAAGCCGAACTGGAGCGCCTGCGCCCACGGCTAGGCGAGGATTTCGCCATCGGCTATAGCGGCGATTGGGGTTGCTCAGAGGCCGTCCTTCAAGGTGCAGATTGCTGGTACAGCGTCATTGGCGGATTGTTGCCGGTGCCAAGCCTTCGTCTGCTCCGCGCCGCGCAGGCGGGAGATGCAGCCGAAGTGAAGCGTATCGAAGATTATTTCCAGCCGCTCTGGTCCCTGTTCAAGGAGTTCGGCAGCTATCGCGTGGTTTATGCCGCAGCCAATCTCCTGTCGCTCACCCACCGCCAGCCGCCCTTGCCGGTCATGCCGCTCAGCGTCAGCGATTGCGCGCGGGTGGAAGAGGCGCTGGCCAAGCTTGCGGAACTCGATGGCCTGCCCGCCGCAACGCCATAATTCCGGCGTTTTGCGAGCAGAATTGCCGAGATATAGCGCAAAAACTGCGACGCGGTTTTGCGGCTGAACTTTATCGATCATCGAAGGCTCGTGACATGCTGAAGACAATCATTCTCGTCTCTTTGCTGGCCGCCATGGCGTCTCCCGCCTTCGCGTCGACCGGCGGGCTTGTCGAGCCGACGCTGAAGATGCAGCCGGGCAAGGCGCATGCGCCGCGCGTCGCCATCACGCTCGATGCTTGCATGGGCAAAACGGATTTCCGCATTCTCGACACGTTGGTGAGCGAGAAAATCCCGGCGACCATCTTCGTCACTGCCCGCTGGCTCAAGCACAATCCGCAGGCGTTGGCCGTGCTGATGTCACACCCCGACCTGTTCGAATTGGAAAATCACGGCGAAAACCACGTTCCAGCCGTCGATAAGCCGGTCTCGATCTACGGCATCGCCGCCGCAGGCTCACCGGCAGCTGTGGAGCAGGAAGTGGAAGGCGGCAGGCTCGCCATCGTCGCCGCCACCGGTCGCCAGCCGCAATGGTTTCGTGGCGCGACCGCCAAATACACCAATTCCTCCATGTCGATCATCAATCAACTCGGAGAACGCGTCGCCGGTTATTCCATCAATGGAGACGGCGGCTCGCTGCTGGGCGCTGGCATGACAGCCAAGCACATCGCATCCGCCAAGGACGGCGATGTCGTCATCGCCCATATCAACCAGCCCACCCACGAAGCCGGCGAAGGCGTCGTCCGCGGTCTCCTCGCGCTAAAAGCCCGCGGCGTCATTTTTACCCGCCTGGATGACCCGGCGTTTAACGCGCCGTCTAATTGACCGTCAAGAGACGGCGCGCTCCAATGCTGCCGTCACCCATTTGTTGAGGCTGACGCCATCTCTTCGGGCCGCGTTTGAAACGGCCTTGTGAAGTTTCGGTTCGGTACGCACTACGAACTGGCCCGAAAATGGTTTTTCCGGTTCTTCGCCACGCTCGGCGCAAAAGGCCAGATAATCCTCGATAGACTCTGCCAGTGCCTGTTTGAGTTCCGTCGCAGAAGAGCCTTGAAAGGTGATGACGTCCCTCAGATCGATGACTTCGCCATGAAAAAGATCAGCCTCTTCATCGAATTCGATGACAGCCTCATATCCTTTATAGTGCATCACACTCATGGTCTTATCCCTGCTTCGCTCAGAAACCGCCGCACGGATTTCACCGCACCCTTGTCAGTTTCCTTCTGTGGGTGAGGGCGATGAAACACCGCCCGAACTCCGTTAAGAGCAACACGTACGCGTGACCCTTGGCCTTCCGTTACCTCAGCGCCGCTAGCGAGGAACAGCGCTTCAATATCCCGCCAAACGATGCCCGCCCGAACAGGATCAGAAAAGATCGCTTTTAGTACGGCCTGATGCTTCTTGCTCAGCTCCATATAGTATCACTATTCGATATCATTTCAAGATGTGCGGCCTGTAGAGGCTTCAAATGAGATGACATGAAAAGCAACTATTGAGGGAATTGGCAAGTAGAGCACGTGACTGTCACGACGGCAGGTTCGGCACTACGCGACGGGAGGGGAAAAGCTCTCGAGCAACGGTCATGCCGATCAGGGAAAGCGGCAGGGCCAGCATGGCGCCTGCGGCACCCCACATCCATGTCCAGAAAATGATGGCGACGAAGACGAGGAAAGGATTGATTTCCATGTTCTTGCCCACCACCGCCGGGAATGCCAGATTTTCCATTAGCAGGTGAATGGTGAAAAACACCATGGCGGGCAGCAGGCCTAGCAGCAGGCTGTCATGGGTCAGGATGCCGCCAATCGTCAGCGCCAGCGTCATGGCGGTAATGCCGAGGAAAGGCACGAAGCTAGAGAGGAAGGCAAACAGTCCCCACAGGAACGGCATGGCAAGACCGCCCGCATAGGCGATGATGATCATGGTCACACCAAGCCCCGCATACATCAGCGATGCGGTGGCGAAGTAAGAGCTCAGAACATGTTCGATAGAGGCGATGGTGCGAATGGTGCGCAGGCGCTGGTGGCGCTGCGGAAACGCCATGATGACGGCTTTGCGCAGACGAATGCGGCTGTAGAGGAAGAGAAGCAGGGCTGCAAAGAAGACCAGTCCCTGCACGATGGCAGGCGTCAGGTTCGAGCCAACCACGGAAATGATATCGCCGCTTCGCGAGAGGATGGATTCAAGCGAGATAGAATTCAGGCTGAAGGTGGCGGCGGAAAAATTCAGCCATCGCAGGCTTTGCAGATAGGGCACGAAACGATTGATGGCTTTCTCGACAATGTCAGGACCTTCCGATGCCAGCGTGGACAGCGGATCGATCAGCGAATTGATGACGAGGAAGAAGACGAGGGCAACGGCGGATGAGAGAATAAGCGCCACCGCAAAACCGGGAATGCCGTAAGAGTTCAGCTTGCCCGCCGCCACGCCGAGGATCATGCCGACCACGATGGCCATGACGATCGGAATGAGAATGATCGACAGTGAGTGAATGACGCCCATCAGCACGATCGCAAAAAGCCCGACGATGGACCATGCCACAGCAACATCCAGCGCCTCGCGGCCCAGTGGTTGCTGACTCCGCTCATCATCATGCGCCGTCGCCAGCGCGCCTCGCATGAAGGGGTCTTTGTGATCCGTGCTGGCAGCAGCGGCTGCACCGTGTTTTCGGTTGGCTATCGTCTGGTCATTCATAAACAGTCCCCCATCAGGGCGTATAACGCTCGATGAGGTATGCAGTTCCTAGTTCGGGAAGATTTACCTGTGCGGCGAAGACCCCCTCTACCTGCCGGCATCTCCCCCACAAGGGGGGAGACAGATGTGGCAAGGTCTTACCCATCTCCGACGCTGCTAATAGTGCGATGTTGGGACCACAGGGTTTCTCCCCACCTGTGGGGGAGATGCCGGCAGGCAGAGGGGGCTGCCACACGGTAAAACGCTTGCTTGTTATCTGCCTCCAGCAATCAAGCCGAAAGCTTCAACCCAATACCCCAAGGATCCTTCACCGCAACGCCATCACTCTGGCGTTCCGTGGCGATTTCCAACCGGTCGAGGGCGGCGAGGGCACTGTCCAATGCTGCCTTCTCGTTGAACTTCAGCGAATAGCCGGAAAGGCCGGTCATGTTGGCAGAGCGGGCCTGCGCGCCGCGGCTGTTCCAGATGTTGGCGGCGACGTGGTGGTGGTAAGCGCCGGAGCCGAAGAAGCTGGCGCCGGGGTAGCGTGCCATGATTTTCAAGCCCAGCACGTCCTGATAAAACTCATCCGCCTGCGGAAGATTGCCGACCTGCAGGTGAATGTGGCCGATGGCCGTGCCGTCTGCGGCCTTGGCAAAGGTTGCCTTTGGCGCGCTGTCGTAGAGTTCCTGAAGGTTCAGCCGCAGCGTGGACATGGCAACCGTGCCATCCGTCTGGTAGGTCCATTCGTCCGGCGTGCGGTCGCGGTAGACCTCGATGCCGTTGCCTTCCGGGTCGGCGAGATAGATGGCCTCGCTGACCAGATGGTCAGATGCGCCCTGAAGCTGCACATTGTTGTGCGCCACATGCGTCAGCCACAAGGCCAGATCGCTGCGGCTCGGCATCAGGAAGGCCGTGTGGAAAAGGCCCGCCGCGCTGCTCGGCGCGCGCACGGCATCATTCGACGTTGTCAGGGTCAGAAGCGGCTGGCCGCCAACGCCCAGCACCTCGCCGCTGGCCGATTTTTCGATGACGGAAAGGCCAATGATCTTCTGATAGAAATCCGACACCAGCGGCAGATCCCGCACCACGAGGTGGGCCTGGCCGACATAGGCGGGCCGCGTCAGCGCAAATTGCTTGTTTTCACTCATTGCTTGGCACTCCAAATCCAGCCGACTAATTGCGGCGATGTTGGGCGGACTATGCGCGCGATTGATCGTTCAGAAAAGATAGCCGTTTGGTGATACTGCGTGTGCTATTTGTTGACAATCATCGCATCTGGCCTTGATGCCGATCAATTCCCTCTTCGCCTTTGCCGTGTAAATATAAGGAACTTCAAAAGCACGATGCGTGTTTTTAGAGTCGAAGGGAGAACATCATGTACAGCAAAATCCTCGTTCCGGTCGATCTGAGCGCCCCCGAAAAGGCCGAGAAAATCTTGAAGAAAGCCGAAGCGTTGCTCGATCCGGCGGGCCATATCGTGCTTTTGAATGTGGTGGAAGATTTGCCGAATTATCTCGCCATCGATCTGCCGATGGATCTGATCGAAAACGCCATCAAGGATGCCAAGGAGAGGCTCGCGGCGCTGAAAGGCAAATCATCACGCATCGGCGCGGTGGAAATTCGCAGCGGTGCCGCCGCCCGGGAAATTCTGGCCGCAGCGGAAGATCTGACGGTCGATCTCATCATCGTTGCGTCGCACACGCCTGACCTGACCAATTATTTCATCGGCGCAACGGCAGACCGTGTCGTCCGTCACGCCAAATGCTCGGTGCTGGTGGATCGATAACCGATAGAGATGCGGAATGGCGCGCCGTTCGCGCGCCAAACCCTTACGCTGCGTAGCGTGTATAGGGCGCTGATGTCCGCCCCTGGCCTGATAGCGAGAAGCGGTTAATCAGCGTGGCCAGTTCCTGCGAACGGGCATTCATATCATTCACCGCTGCGGTGGATTGCTCGACCATGGCTGCGTTCTGCTGGGTGACTCGGTCCATCTCGTTCACCGCCGTGTTAATCTCCTGCAAGCCCGCCGCCTGCTCGCGGGCAGAGGCGGCTATGTCGGCCACCAGTCGGTCCATTTCCGTTACCCTGCCGAAGATCGCCTTGAGCGTCTGTCCCGTGGATTCCACCAGCGTCACGCCGCGTTCCACCTGCTGGGTGCTGGTGGCAATCTGGTTGCGAATTTCCTTGGCGGCATCGGCGGAGCGCTGCGCAAGCGCGCGCACTTCCGAAGCGACAACGGCAAAGCCCTTGCCGGCATCACCCGCGCGGGCCGCTTCGACACCTGCATTCAGCGCCAGAAGATTGGTCTGGAAGGCAATTTCATCGATAACAGAGACGATCTGGCCAATCTGGGTAGAGCTGGCCGCAATCTCGCTCATCGCGGTCTCGGCTTCCTTCATGATGTCGCTCGATTTTTCGGCCTCCTGCTTGGCGCTGGTGGCGGCAACGGTTGCCTGAGACGCACCTTCGGACGTGCGCCGCACCGTTGCGGTAATCTGGTCCAGCGCCGCTGCCGTTTCCTCCAGAGAACTGGCCTGCTGTTCCGTGCGCCGCGAAAGATCGTTCGTGGACGCGTAAATTTCCTGCATGCCACGGCATATGTCGTCAGACGTGTGGGAAATTCCCGCCATCGCCTGGCGCAAAGCCTCGGCGGCGTTGTTGAAGTCGCGGCGAGCCGCCTCGTGCTTTTCGGGCAGGGGCTGCGTCAGCTGTACGGAAAGATCGCCCGAGGCGAGGCTGCTCAGCGCCTTTCCAAGCGCCATCATCGCGCGGCTGTCGGCCTGCGCATCTTCGGCCCGCTGGCGGTCGAACTCCGCTCTCTGCCGGGCCGTTTCATCATTCATGTCGCTGATAAGATGATGGATGGCAACGGCGACATCCGTGTAAAGCCCTTTCATCAGCGTGCGGATGAAGGCCTCGCGCTTGCTGGCACTCCAGCGCGTTTCCTGCAAGACCACCAGCGTCCATTCGGCGGCATAGATCGAGCAGGCATCGATGATGAAACGGGTAAAACCGATCTTGTCGTTGATGCCGCGAATGACCTTGCCCTGAGCATCGAAATAATCGGTCTTGAAAGCGCCTTCGCATAGCCGCCGGAACTTGACGGCTTCAAGCTGCAGAAGTTCTTCCGGCACTTTCACCATGGTCGGATCGAAGGACTGAAAGCATTTTACAGCGACTTCGCGGACATGTTTTTCCAGATGTGCGTAAAGCTCCTCGCCACGCTTGCGTTCCTCACCCGCCCAAGGCTTGATCTCATCTTCGATGCGCCGCATTTTCAAAAGACCTTTTCAAAAATTGTTTGATTACGTCTCATATTGCGCAATCGTTTCGACTTCCTAAAGTTAAGGTTGTATTATCTCGCAGGGTGTTATTTTGATGAAGATCGAGTTCGACTTTTGCGACAGGCGTGAATGCAAAGTGATCGCGTTTTGCGAGGCATGTCTTGTTCCCGTCTCATATTGTCTGCATGATCCGGATATTGATGTGCGAGAACGAATATGAGTGAACTTTGGCGCTTTGGACGCCGCTATGATCTTCCTGAAATCGTGGCCGATGGTATTGTGCATGGCGTGGGCATCGTCTTTGCGCTGATTGGTGCCACCGCGCTGATTTTCTACGTCACGCTCTGGGGCAGTCTCAGCGCCATTGCAGCCGTCTGGGTCTATGCATTCGGCCTCGTCCTGTGCCTATCCATATCGTTCACCTACAACATCTGGCCGCATTCCAATGTGAAATGGTATCTGCGGCGGCTGGATCATTCCGGCATATTCATTCTCATTGCCGCCACCTACACGCCCATCCTGCAACGCGGCATCGAAGATCCGTTCATCGCCGTCACCCTGTTTGGCATATGGGTCGCCGCCATCTCGGGCATTCTTCTGAAATGCTTCTTCCCCGGCCGGTTCGATCGCCTGACCATTCTGCTTTATCTCGCCATGGGCTGGAGCGGTGTGATGGTGGCAGATCGCCTGTCCTACCACCTGCCGCCCGTCAGCCTGTGGCTCATCGTCATCGGCGGCATCGTTTATTCCATGGGTGTCATCTTCCATGTGTGGGAACGCCTGCGGTTCCAGAATGCCATCTGGCACGGCTTTGTCGTGGTGGCCGCCGCCGTGCATTACACCGCCGTCATGACCAGCTTCAGCATGACCCCGATCACGGCTTGAAATCTGGCACTGCTTAAAACCGCTACACAGTTTCGCGACTTGGTTTATGTTGGTCGTGAAATTGATTTGCAGCGGATATCAGGCATGACCATCGAACTACGCGACGCCACCGTCGACGATCTTCCCGGCATCATGGAGATTTATAACGACGCGGTGTTGAACACGACCGCCATCTGGAACGAGATTCTCGTCGATCTGGATAATCGCAAGGAGTGGTTCAAGGCCCGTAAGGATCGCGGCTTTCCGGTCATTGTCGCTATCAAGGATGGAGCCGTTGCCGGATACGCCTCCTACGGAGACTGGCGCGCTTTCGATGGTTACCGCCACACCCGCGAACATTCCATTTATGTCCACAAGAATGCCCGGGGTTTAGGCCTCGGCAGGCAGTTGATGCAGGCGCTGATCGATCACGCCAAAACCAACGACGTCCACGTCCTCATCGGCGCCATCGAATCCGAAAACACCGCCTCCATCCGCCTCCACGAAGCCATGGGTTTCCGTGTTGCAGGCCAGTTTTCCGAGGTTGGAAAGAAGTTCGGTCGTTGGCTGGACCTGACCTGCATGGAGCTCAAGCTTCCAGCGGCGTGAGGTTTCTCGCTCCAAACCGTTCGCGGTAGGCTGCAGGTGTGGTGGAAAACTGCTGGCGGAAGTGGTGACGCAGATTGGCGGCACTGCCTAGCCCGCTGGTTTCCGCAATGGCCTCTATGCCAAGCCGGGATGTTTCCAGCAGGTCTTTGGCCTTGGAAAGCCGTTGCAGGAGGAGCCATTTGGCGGGCGTCGTCCCAGTCGCGGCTTCGAACCGGCGCAGGAATGTGCGGCTGCTCATGCCAGCGATGCCCGCCAGCCGCGCAACGGTATAATCCTCCGTCAGTCGCGCCTGCACGGCATCCAGCAGCGGGCCAAGCCGCGCCTTCTCATGCGGTTCGGGAACGGCCTTGTCGATGAATTGTGCCTGTCCGCCATCGCGGTGCGGCACCACGACAAGCCGTCGCGCCACCATATTGGCAGCCTTGGTGCCGAAATCGCGGCGGATCAGATGCAGGCAGAGGTCTATGCCCGCCGCACTTCCAGCCGCCGTCAGCACGGTGCCGCCATCCACGTAGAGCACGTCAGGCAACACCTCGATCTCGCTGAATTGCGTTTTGAGGCTGTCGGTATAGCGCCAATGAGTGGTGGCCTGCCTGCCATTCAAGAGACCTGCCGCCGCCAGCACGAAGACGCCGGAACAGAGCGACAGAACCCGCGCGCCATTCTCATGTGCTTTGCGCAAGGCCATGCACAGAGCCTCCGGTACCGGTTCATGAATGCCACGCCAGCCCGGCACGATGATGGTGCCCGCCTGCTCAAGCAAATCCAGCCCCCCATCCGTTACGAAACGCAGGCCACCCACGGCCCGCATCTCACCCTCATCCACGGCGGCCACGGCAAAGCGATACCAGTCCTCTCCCATTTCCGGGCGCGTCAGACCGAAGATTTCGACGGCAACGCCGAACTCGAACGTGCAAAGCCCGTCATAGGCGAGAGCAACGACAAGGCGGTTGGGCGCGGGGGCTTTCTGCGGTTTTGGCATGATGTTTACGATATATGGCAATCATGCCATCTGCCAGTCTTTTTATGTGCGGCGTAAAGTTCGGCTATAACCCTGAAAGGAAAAGCCCATGAGCTACGTATCGGACATTCCCGCCGCACCGTCACAGGTCGTCATCGACCATTTCACACGTCGGCTCTCGGTCGAGACGGATTGCGCGGATGTGTCAGCGTCCATCAAAAAGGGAGAGCAGGATTTCGTTCTCCTGCATGTCGTCGGGTCTGCGGAAACCTTCGCCCGCAAGCATATCCCCGGCGCCATTCATCTGCGTCACGCGGATATCACCGCAGACCGCATGGCGCAGTGGCCGGACGATACGCTGTTCGTGGTCTATTGCGCCGGACCTCACTGCAATGGTGCCGATCAGGCCGCGTTGAAGCTCGCACGTTTGGGGCGACCAGTGAAAATCATGATCGGCGGGATCACGGGATGGGAGGATGAGGGATTTGCGTTTGCCTCCGGTGAGGCTGAGGCGGCGTGATCGCATCGCCAACATCAAAAGCCACGCCATCCGTGAGGGTGACGTGGCTCTGTTCATCTGTCTACGAGACGCTCAATCCTGAGCTTCGAACACCATCGAGTGGCCATTGATGCAGTAACGCAGGCCTGTCGGTGGAGGGCCGTCGGGGAAGACGTGGCCAAGGTGGCCGCCGCAATTGGCGCAGCGGATTTCCGTGCGCACCATGCCGAAGGCGTTGTCGCGATGTTCGGTCACCGCATCGGCTTTCACCGGTTCGAAATAGCTCGGCCAGCCGCACCCGGCATCGAATTTCGTGTCCGAGATGAACAAAGGCTCATCGCAGGCGGCGCAGCGGTAGAGGCCTTTTTCGGTGCTGTTCCAATAGGGACCAGTAAAAGGGCGCTCCGTGCCGTGTTCGCGCAGAATGTGAAACTGCTCGGGCGTCAGCTCCTCGCGCCATTGTGCATCGGACTTGGTGATTTTGGGTGATTTGAGATCGCTCATCAGGAGATCCTTTCGTTTGTCCCCAAGATAGTGTCTCGGCTTCCCTGTTAAAAGAGCATGCGGCTTTAACAGGGGATAAAGACCTTGTTATCGTCTGCGCAATCGAAAAGAGTTGAGGCATATGTCGCCTTGCCCTAATTGAGAAACAACAAAACAAGGCCGCAAAAGCGGCGGGGCTGGGAGACGAGATGATTGCCAATGTCACGCTGTTGACATTTATCGTGCTGTTTTTGCCGTTCATCACGGCACTATGCGCGCCCCTGGCCGTCGCGAAACTGGGCTCCAATGCTGCCTGGCTGCTGGCGCTCGCACCCGCTTTGGCCTTCGCCCATTTCCTCGGTTTCATTCCGGCAATCGTGGCAGGTGAGGTCGTCACCGGCGGTTATATCTGGGTGCCCAGCTTCAATCTCAGCTTTTCCTGGTTCATCGACGGTCTGTCTCTCACCTTTGCGCTGCTCATCACCGGCATCGGCACGCTGATCGTGCTATATGCGGGCGGTTACATGAAGGGCCATCCGCAGCAAGGGCGGTTCATGGCCTTTCTGCTGCTGTTTATGGGCGCGATGCTGGGCGTGGTTGTGTCGGACAGTCTTCTGATGCTGTTCGTCTATTGGGAATTGACATCGATCACCTCTTTCCTGCTGATCGGCTTCGATCACCGGCGCGAAGCCTCGCGCCGTGCCGCCTTGCAGGCCTTGGTGGTGACGGGTGGCGGCGGGCTGGCGCTTTTGGCAGGCCTCATCTTCATCTGGAACATCAGCGGCACGACACAGCTTTCTCTTTTGGTGCATGGTAATGACGTGCTGCGCCAGAGCCCCTTCTACTTCGCCACGCTGCTTTTGGTGCTGGGCGGAGCCTTCACCAAATCGGCGCAGTTTCCGTTCCACTTCTGGCTACCCAACGCCATGGAAGCGCCGACCCCGGTCTCGGCCTATCTGCATTCCGCCACCATGGTCAAAGCTGGCGTCTACCTGCTGATGCGGCTCAACCCGGTCATGGGCGAAACGGCGGCATGGGAAATCCTGCTGCCTTTCTTCGGCGGGCTGACAATGCTGACCGGCGCATTCCTTGCCATCCGCCAGACCGATCTCAAGCTGATGCTGGCCTATACGACCGTCTCGTCGCTCGGCCTGCTGGTCATGCTCACGGGCTTCGGCACTGAACATGCCATCGAGGCGGCGGTGCTGTATCTTGTGGCGCATTCGCTGTTCAAGGGCGCGCTGTTCATGGTCGCAGGCATCATCGATCACGAGGCGGGAACGCGGGATGTGACGAAGCTGGGCGGTCTGCGAAAGGCCATGCCCATTACCTTTATCGCGGCCATGGCTGCGGCCATTTCCATGGCGGGTCTGCCGCCATTCCTCGGTTTTCTGGCCAAGGAAGAAATCTATTATGCGCTGGCGCATGCCAATCCGCGCGCCATTCTCTTCACCGGCATCGCCATCATCGGCAATGCACTGATGCTGGCTATTGCCTTTGCCGTGGCGCTGAAACCCTTTGTCGGCAAACTGAAGAACACTCCGAAACACGCCCATGAAGGCCCGGTTCTGCTGTGGCTCGGCCCCGCCGTGCTGTCACTGTGCGGTCTTCTTGCCGCGCTGTTCTCAGGCACGTTTCACGCAGGCATCTCCACACCCATGGCTTCCGCCATCGCGGGCGAAAGCCGTGGCGTGGAGATGTCGCTGATCCCGCATATCGGCATTCCCCTGGCGCTCTCGCTCTTCACCGTGGCGCTCGGCGTGATGGTTTATACGAGGCTCGCTACCGCGCGCCACCTCATGGACCGCTCGCTGGCTGCCGCCGGGCCGGGACCGGACAAGGCCTTCGATGCTGCCATTTCCGGCCTCGTCAAACTGTCCTTCCATGTCACGCGCATCATCCAGCCGGGCAGGCTGGAATTTTACGTCACCGCCACCTTCGCCATCATCGCGCTGGTTCTGCTGGTGCCGCTGTTTGCCTATGGTGAATTGCCGTCCTTGCCCGCCTGGCGAGCTGATATCCAGCTGCACGAACTCACCTTCATCGTCATTGCCATCATCGGCCTCATTGCGGTGCTGACGGCGGCCAGCCGGCTTACGGCCATCGTCGCGCTCGGCATTCAGGGCTTTGCCGTCGCCGTGCTGTTCCTGCTGTTTGGCGCGCCGGATTTGTCGTTCACCCAGTTCATGGTGGAAACGCTCTCCGTCGTTATTTTCACGCTGGTCATGACCCGCCTACGCCTCTCGCCTTCCGATCACCGCAGCCTGCGCCAGAAACTGCTGGATGGCACCATTGCCCTTGCCTGTGGCACGGGCTTCGCCCTACTGCTGCTGAAGTCCACCCAGCAAACCTTCAATACCAGCCTCAGCGATTTCTTCGGCGCCTATTCCAAGCTTATTGCCCACGGAAACAATGTGGTAAATGTCATCATCGTGGATTTCCGCGGCACCGATACGCTGGGCGAAATAGCGGTGGTGATGATCACCGGTCTTGCGATTCTGGCTCTCATCCGCATTCGCTCGAAGCCCGCGACGCGGACTGACAAGGAGGGCAGGGCATGAACACGCTCATCTTCCGCACCGTCGCGCCTGTCATCACCAGCCTCATGCTGCTGTTTTCCATCTTCGTGCTGCTGCGTGGCCATAACGAACCCGGCGGTGGTTTCATTGGTGGGTTGATCGCGGTCTCGGCGCTCGCCGTTTATGGCATTGCCTTCGGGGTGGAAACCGTGCGCCGCGCCATCGTCTTTCATCCGCTGTCGATTGCCGGTTTCGGCCTGCTGCTCGCGACGCTGTCGGGCGTGATATCCGTCTTTTTCGGCGTGCCGTTCATGACCGGGCTTTGGGTCTATCCCAGCCTTGCTGGCGTGGAAGTGCCACTGGCCACCGTCATTTCCTTCGATATCGGCGTCTATCTTGTCGTGGTCGGCGGCTTCACATCCATTGCCCTGGCATTGGAAGAAAGGGAGCGCGACTGATGGAAGCGGTTTTCTCTGTCCTCGTCGGCATATTCTTCACCGTGGCGATCTATCTCATGCTGTCGCGCCACAGCGTGCGCCTGCTGCTGGGCATTGCCATCCTCGGCAATGCCGTCAATCTGCTGCTCTTTACTGCAGGCAGGCTGACGCGCGAAGTGCCGCCCATCATCGGCGCAGGGGAAGATGTGCTGGCGGCCAATACGGCCAATCCGCTGCCGCAGGCGCTCATCCTCACGGCCATCGTTATTTCCTTCTGCTTTTTCTGCTTCCTCGCCGTTCTGGTCTGGCGGGCGTTTCAGGAATTGAAAACCGACGACACGAACGAGATGCGCGCCGCAGAACCGCCGCGCGAACCGCTTCCGCCTGTCGGTTATTGAGAAACGGATCAGACACATATGGCCGCCTCCGCGTCTCCCTCCATCGATCTGACCGTCGCACTCGTCATGCAGCCCACGGCGCTCGCCGATTGGCTGATCGTGGCCCCCGTCGCGCTCTGCATCAGCGTCGGCGCGATCCTGATGATGGTGCGTCACTCCACCCGCCTTCACGCTGGCATCGCCATCTTCGGCCTGTTTCTGCTGGTCGTCATCGATGCTGCGCTGCTGTGGAAGGTGGCAACGCACGGCCCCTTCACCATGGTCATGGGCCGCTGGCTTCCGCCCTTCGGCATTGCCTTCACGGCGGATTTAACCGGAGCCGCCCTCGCATTGGCCGGTGCCATCGCCGCCCTTGCCTGCGCCCTGCATGCCAGCGCGGATGTGGACGACAGTGGTAGGCGCTACGGCTTTTATCCGTTTCTGATGCTGCTCATGGCCGGTGTCAGCGGCGCGTTTCTGACTGGTGATATCTTCAACCTTTATGTCTGGTTTGAAGTCCTGCTGATCTCCTCCTTCGGCCTCATCGTGCTGGGCTCAACGAAGGAACAGATTGATGGTGCGCTGAAATATGCGGTGCTCAACCTCATCGGCACCACGCTGTTTCTGATCGCGGTCGGCTATCTCTATTCCGTCACGGGCACGCTCAACATGGCCGATATCGCCGGACGTGTGACGGCGGCTGACAGCGAAGCGCCGTTGATGACGCTCGCCGCACTCTTCACGCTCGCCTTCGCCATGAAGGCAGCGGCCTTCCCCGTCAATTTCTGGCTGCCCGCATCTTACCACACGCCTAAAATCGTCGTGTCTGCACTGTTTGGCGGCCTGCTGACCAAGGTCGGCATCTACGCACTGCTGCGCGTCATGATCATGCTGTTCCCGGTGCAGCGGGACGAATTGAGCTTTGTCATCGCCATTGTCGCGGCGCTGACCATGATCCTCGGTGCCATGGGCGCACTGTCGCAAAACGATCTCAGGCGCATGCTGGGTTATGTCGTCATTTCCGGCATCGGCACCATGCTCGCAGGCGTCGCCATCGGCTCGCCCTCTGCCGTGGGCGGTGTCGTCTTCTATGCACTGAATTCCGTGGTGCTGATGACGGCACTTTATCTCATCATCGGCCACGCCGCCCGCATCGGCGGTGCCTGGACTTTGTCGGATTTGAGTGGCCTCTACACCAGGGCGCCCTGGGTTTCCGCCATGGCGCTGGCGCTGTTTTTCGCGGGCTCCGGCCTGCCGCCATTCTCCGGCTTCTGGCCCAAGGCGATGCTGACCAAATCCGCCATCGATATCGGCGCATGGTGGCTGGCCGCATCCATCCTCGTCTCCGGCTTTCTCTGCACCATCGCCTTTGCCCGTGTCTTCCTGCTCTGCTTCTGGCGTCCGTCGCCCGCGGGCATGAGGGCAGTCGCAGCGGTCGCCAACCCGCCGAGCCTTGCACCCGTCGTGGCGTTGACGATCCTCGTCATCGGCGTTGGCCTGTTTCCCGAACAGGTCATGAAGCTCAGTCAGCAGGCGGCTGATGGTCTGGCCGACCCGACCGCCTATATCCGCTCCGTCTTTCCGGGAGGAGCCACCAGATGAGCCACTATATCCTCGGCGCACTGTTCACTCTCATCTGGCTCGCCATCTCAGGCAGCTATACAATTCCTAACCTGCTCTTTGGCATGGTGGTCGCAGCCCTGTCGCTTGGCGTGATTCGTCATCAGGGGGCGCAAACCACCACGTCCTTCCGGCGCATTCCGGCCATTCTCTCTCTCGCACTTCTCTTCCTCAAGGAACTGGCGCTTTCCGCCTGGACCGTCGCCATGCTCGTCATCACGCCGAAGTTGGAGTTGAAGCCGGGAATATTCGCCTATCCGCTGACGGTAAAAACCGATTTCGAGATCACCCTTCTCGCCAATCTCATCACGCTCACCCCCGGCACGCTGTCAGTGGATGTCTCGCCAGACCGGACAACGCTCTTCGTTCACGCGCTGGATTGCGCTGATGTGGAGGCGACCAAGCGGTCGATTGCCGATGGTTTCGAGCGCAAGATCATGGAGGCATTTGGCAGATGACGCCTGAAACGCTGATTTCCGCCGCCACGATTGTCGCCACCGCCATTCTCTCCGTCGCGTTCCTGCTCACGGTCTATCGCGTGGTGGTTGGGCCGACGCTGCCGGACAGGGTGGTGGCGCTGGACATGCTGGTTGGCATCGCCATCGGCTTTCTCGCCGTCATCGCCATCCGCACTGGCTTTGATCTTTATGTGGATATTGCCATCGCCCTTTGCCTCGTCGGCTTTCTCGCGACGGTTGCGTTCGCCCGCTTCATTCTGTCCAGAACGGCTGAGCCGGGACAACGAAAAAAACAGGTGCTGGACGGCACGGATGTCCTGCCCAAAGTTGCTAAGCCGCAGGGCGTGAAGCCGAAGAAAAAGACAGGGAGGAAATCTCGCAAATGAGCTGGGTTGTCGCCATTCCGGTTGCATTGCTGGTCGTCGCAGGTGCGTTGTTTTCCCTCACCGCCGCCATCGGTATCAACCGTTTCCCCGATCTCTATACTCGCATGCATGCCGCTTCCAAAGCGGGAACAGTGGGGTCGGGACTTCTTCTTCTTGGTGTGGGCCTCAATTCACTTGAGATTTCTATTTTTGCGCGTTCTTTGGCTGGATTTTGTTTTGTTGTTTTGACTGCCCCAGTATCTGCACATTTGCTTGCCAAAGCTGCACATCAGGTCGGTTATCGCTTGTCACCGATAAGCGTAATAGATGAGCTGGAAGCAGACCCTAAGTTGAACTGACGTTACTGTACCTTTGTTAACTTATGTAAATTTCCGACATACATTCTTATTTTGTTACCTGTGATTTTTTATAGGTAGAATAAGCTGTCTCTGCTCTGAATTATTCCAAAATAATAATTGGACTTTTTTTGGTTTGGTGCTATCCACGACAGGTAAAGTAGATGATGTTGATTTGCGTCCTGCGTTATTGAAAGTCCGGTTAGGCATTTTACTGATGGCTAATCTAGTTCTGATGTAGAATATCCGGACATCTGTTTCGTTTTACGCAGTTGCTGCAAGAAGTTTCTTCCCCATCTGTATAGGTCAGCAAGGGGAGTTGATCTTGCCGCAAACGCAGATCAGTGGGCTTGGGGTTAACTTCGTTTCACTGGCAAACGGGCTGGACCGATGCTGGTGGAGACATGAACAGGAGACATGTAAATGACGGAAACTACATACGGCGGCGCTCAGGATCTGCTTGTCGAGCTGACTGCGGATATCGTTGCTGCCTATGTTAGCCACCACGTCGTTCCGGTTACGGAGCTTCCCGGCCTTATTTCCGATGTGCATACGGCACTCAGTGGTACTTCTGCCCCAGTGGTAGCCGCAGTGAATGTCGAAAAGCAGAAACCTGCGGTTTCTGTTCGCAAGTCGGTTCAGGATGATCAGATCATCTGCCTGGAATGTGGCGGTTCGTTCAAGTCGCTCAAGCGTCATTTGACAACACATCACAGCATCACTCCGGAAGAATACCGCGAAAAGTGGGATCTGCCGGTGGATTACCCAATGGTTGCCCCTGCCTATGCAGAAGCGCGCTCGCGCCTCGCCAAGGAAATGGGCCTCGGCCAGCGCCGCAAGTCCGGCCGCTGATTGTACCGAACAGAAATGCAAAAAAGCCGGTCCCTGGGGCCGGCTTTTTTATGTCTGTCATCTGGTGGAAACAATCGCTTGCTAGGACTGTAACAGTCCGCAAGATGTGGGGTCAGTGACCCCGTCCAGCCATCAAGCGTTCAGCGCGCGCTGCATGTCGCCAATGCGGCGGTAGCGGTCTCGGCGGCTGTTTTCGCCCTTTTGGGACAGCGAATGCAGCATGAATTCGGTGATTGCCACCAGCTGCAACATGCTGTGCCCACCATTCTGGCCAAGCGGAATCGTCAGGCAAATGTCAGCGCTATCAGGACCCCACTCGTAAAAGCGGGTGGTGATAAGAACGGTCTTGTAACCGGCCTTCATCGCCATTTTTGCCAGACGCTGCAAAGCGGCAAGATTGCCACCGCAATCCATCAGAATGAGCAATGTGCCTTCCACCGGCTCATCCATCAGCGCGATATAGCTTGAGCCATCGCGTTGCAGGTAATGCACGCGTTCGCGACATTCCAGAAGCTTGGTGTAGAAGTAACGGCAGATGCCGAAACCTTCTGCCGACGATGCGACGAAGACTTCCTTGCTTTCGGCAATATTGCCGAGCGCGGTCTTCCAGACGGATTGACCGGCCAGGTCATAGACTGCCTGAACCGCCTGAATCTGCTGCAGCATCAGCGAAGACAAGGGTGTCTGCGGTGCTTCCGGCGCTGCGGCGGGTGCCGCTTCCGGCACCTGTGCTTCGTCGCGCAGATGTTCGCGAATATCGCTAAGTTGGCGATAACCCAGCGAACGGAGAAAACGGCCGACCGTCATCGGGCTAAGGCTCAGTTTCTCGGCCAGCGTGGCTGCGGTCTCAAACGGCAATTCTGCCAGATGTTCGATCAGATATTTCGCGATTCGCCGTTCCGACGGTGTGCCGGTCTTGAGCGAGCGGGTGAGATCAATCAGCAATTTTTCCAACGACGCCTCTTATTTTTGTCTTTAGCGGACGATGGTACTCGAGCGAGGTTTCTCGCTGCCATTCGTGACGACTAGGTTGTACAAAAGGCCAAGTGACATTTCGTTGATCCCCACGACGACGAAAATATACGACTTTTTGCCTGTTTGTTTTTATAGTTTAGTGGTTGCTTTTCTTCAAGCACAAAATAGCCGGTTGTGTTTTTTTCTTGTATTTAACACGGGTCATTTCTTGTTACGGGTCGCAGAACGCCCTATTTGCCAGCTCTGACGGATGCTTTCTCGATCCACGCTAAATTGGCCTAAATGGAGGCGACTCAATGATTTTTGACGCTGCGCGGCATGCTTTCAGCAATCTTTTTGCGCCCGAAACACGCTCGGTGTTCTGGAAGTCTCTTGGGCTGACGATTTTGGTGCTGATTGGGCTCTGGTTTGCCATTCGCAGCGTTTTTATCTGGCTGGCATTGCCGTGGCTTGATTCGCTCGTTCCCGGCATGCCGGAATGGGCGGGCTGGATGAGCTTCGTTTTTGCCATCCTCGCTGGCATCGGGCTGGCGCTGGCGCTCGCCTTGTTGATCTCGCCGGTCACGGCCATCATCGCTGGTCTGTTTCTGGACGATGTCGCAGAGGTCGTTGAAAAAAAGGACTACCCCAACGACCCTAGGGGCACCGCCATGCCGCTGACGGAAGCCATCCCGTCATCGCTGAAATTCTTCGGGGTCATCATCGTCGGCAACGTCATTGCGCTATTGCTGCTACTCGTACCCGGCGTCAATCTCATCGCGTTTTTTCTGGTCAACGGCTATTTGCTGGGGCGGGAATTCTTTGAATTTGCCGCCATGCGGTTCCGGCCTGTGGCGGAAGCGCGGGCGTTTCGCGCAAAGCATGGCACGAAGGTTTTCATGGCCGGTCTGGTGATTGCGGCATTCCTCGCCATCCCCTTTCTCAACCTGCTGACGCCGCTCTTTGCCGCATCGCTGATGGTGCATCTGCACAAATCCATCAGCCGTCGCGATCCGTCATTCACCCACCAGCTGGGCCGGTAGTTCCACCAGCGGGGCGGGAATATCCCAGGTCTTTTCCGGGGATTTGCAGATATCGGCAATCACGCAGCGCTCGCATTCCGGCTTGCGCGCCTTGCAGCAGTATCGCCCGTGCAGGATCAGCCAGTGATGCGCGTGGAACAGATATTCGTCGGGAATGATCTTCACCAGCCGCTCTTCCACTTCGTCCGGGGTTTTCCCCGGTGCCAGACAGAGCCGGTTGGCAATGCGAAACACATGTGTATCGACCGCCAGCGTCGGAATACCGAAGGCCATGGACATCACCACATTGGCGGTCTTGCGCCCCACGCCCGGCAGCTTGATCAGCTCTTCGCGCGTGCGCGGCACCTCGCCACCGAAATCGTCGATCAGCATCTGCGATAGCGCAATGACGTTTTTTGCCTTGTTGCGGTAAAGGCCGATGGTCTTGATGTAGCCGATCAGCCGCTCCTCGCCCAAATCCAGCATCTTTCGCGGCGTATCGGCCACCGCAAACAGGCCGCGCGTCGCCCGGTTGACGCCGACATCGGTGGCCTGAGCCGATAGAGCGACCGCAACCACCAGCGTAAACGGGTTGGAATGCTCTAGTTCACCCTTCGGCTCTGGCCGCTGAATGGAGAAGCGGCGGAAAATTTCCTTCAGCTCATCCTGCGAATAGAGCGTTTTGACGCGTACCTGCTTGCGACGCGCTGTCGGATTTGACTTTTTCAACGTTTGGGCGCTGGATCGTTTCTTGATGATTGTCATGGTCAAACTGTGTTTCGCGCTATTGAGGACAGCAAGGTGGACAGCGTTAACGAGCAGCCAGTTTTTGCAGCGGAACTTGTTCCCCATCGCTCCCTCGGACGCAAGGGATTTCGTGTTCTCCTAGCGCTTACGGGTGCCGTCTGCCTTCTCTACGGCGTCTTTTTCATGGTCACTGGCGCATGGCCCATCGGCCTGTTTCTGGGGCTCGATTTCCTCCTCCTCTATGTCGCCTTCCGGGTGAACTACCGGGCTGCGAAGGCGCGGGAGGAAGTCACGGTGTCGCGCACCAATCTCTCCATTCGCAAATTTTCTCCAGCTGGCCGTATGGTCGAGCATCGCTTCAACCCGTTCTGGGCGCGCTTCCGGGTCAATCGGCACGAGGAAATCGGTATTCTCTCCATGTATGTCTCAGGCGAGGGGCGCACGACGGATATCGGCTCCTTCCTCAACCCGGATGATCGCGAAAGCTTCGCCAAGGCGTTTCGCGGGGCACTGGCTACGGTGCGGCAAAGAATCTAGCTGCAACAGGCAAGAAACGGGTGGAGATGGACGGCGCGGCGTGGTTTCTTGCGTCTTCAAGGAGATACGCCATGAACGCCAATATCATGCTGAAGGAAGACATCACCCCCATCGGTTCGGATTACGAGACCGTGCGACGGGTCATAGAAATCCTGACGGTGGAATACCGCGATCAGCCGTCACTCGAAACCATTGCCGCCAAGCTTTCGCAATCGCCCACGCAACTGCAAAAGACCTTCACTCGCTGGGCCGGCCTGTCGCCCAAGGCCTTTCTTCAGGCCGTTACGCTGGATCACGCCAAGCGCCTGCTGCGTGATGAGAGCCTGCCGCTTCTGGAAGCCTCCATCGAGGTCGGCATGTCCGGCCCCGGTCGCCTGCACGACCTCTTCGTCACCCACGAAGCCATGTCGCCGGGTGAGTGGAAGGCCAAGGGTTCCGGCCTCTTCATCCGCTACGGATTTCACCCGTCGCCCTTCGGTCTGGCCCTCATCATGATCACGGATCGCGGGCTGGCAGGTTGTGCCTTTGCCGATCCGGGCGAAGAAAAAGCCTGTTTCGAAGACATGGCACGCCGCTGGCCGAATGCGGATTATTCGCAGGACAGCGCCGCCACCGCGCCCTATGCGTCGCGCATTTTCGATGCGGACAAATGGAAAAGCGAACAGCCCCTGCGCGTCGTTCTGCTCGGTACGGATTTTCAGGTGCGCGTCTGGCAGAGCCTCCTGAAAATCCCGCTCGGCAAAGCCGTCACCTATTCCCACGTCGCCCACGACATCGGCCAGCCCACCGCCTCGCGCGCTGTCGGCGCCGCCATCGGCGCCAACCCCATCTCCTTCGTCGTCCCCTGCCACCGGGCAGTGGGCAAAAGCGGTGCGTTGACGGGGTATCACTGGGGGCTGACGCGCAAGCGCGCGATGCTGGGGTGGGAGACGGGGAAGGTTTGATACCCTCCGCCATGCCGGGCTTGACCCACTGCTGTCCGGTTTGAATATGCAGATGCGGCATACAGCATTGATTGCGCCTCGTTTTTGGCACTCTGCATCGGTTAGGACGCAGAAGTGTAGCGCTGGATATGGAGTGGCACAGTACCAAACTCACCACCGTCATACCGGCCTTGAGCCGGTATCCAGTCAGACCAAATCCTTGGTCTGAAAACTTTCCTAGCCGCGCAGACGCGCGTCAGCTGGACCCCGGCTCAAGGCCGGGGTGACGGCGGTGGGCTTCTTTCCGCCGAACGACCCTCCTACTTAACCCGACAGTAGTGGGCTTGACCCGGCATCCAGTGACCTGACTGCTGTAAAGTCAAAGACTCTTTCGCACCGCAGACGCGGTGCTGCTAGACCCCGCATCGAGCGCGGGGTGACGGAGGTTGGGAAGTGCCTCATCCCAATTAAGCGTCCAGTTAGCATCGCCCGCTCGTTCAGTGGCTGCCTTATGCCGCATGAAACTCCAACAAAGCCCGCGCCGCCGCTTCATCCGTAATCAGCGTATTACACCCAATGCGTTTGATGGTCGCCCGGATGGCCGTAGCGCGGTGGGCGCCGCCGGAGGCGAGAACGATGTGTTTGGCCTTCTTCAGCGTGTCCAAGCCAATCGCCATGGCGCGCTGGTTGATGGGATGGTCGACGGAGCGTCCATCGGCGTCGATGAAGTTGAACATGGTGTCGCAGACGCAGCCTGCCGCCACCAGTTCGTCATGGGTCTGTTTGGAAATGAAACCTTCCGAGAGCGAGGTGGAATGCGGCCCGATATCGCCGCAGCTGACGATGGCGAGGTCGAGATTTTCGGCCAGTTCGAACAGAGTGTTCAGCCCGCATTTTTCGATCAGCGCGCGCCGTGTCTCCTCGGAATCCACCAGCAGCGGCGCAAGGAACATGTAGCATTCCGCCCCCAGCGCGCTGGCCAGTCGCCATGTGTAATCCAGCGGGTTGGTCTGATGCACGGCGACGATGCCGCCCAGAAGCGAGACGACCTTGCAGTTTTCTCGGCGTGGCGGGCGGAAGCTGGAGAGGGATGCGGTCATGGTACGGCCCCAGCCGACGCCGATGGTGGCATTGTCAGGCACGGCTTCCGAAAGAAACTGCCCGAGTGCGAGACCCACGGCTTTGGCGATGTCCTGCGCCTTCGATGATGCGGAGGGGATGATGATTGCCTCATCCAGCCCGTAGGCACCCTCCAGCTTGATGGCCAGTTCAACGAGGTCTTCGATGCCCTCATTGATCCAGATCTGCACCTCGGAGCGCTTCATGGCTTCGTCCAACAGGCGGATGACGGTGGAGCGGCTGATGCCGAGTTTCTCCGCCACATCCTTCTGCGTCATGCCCTGATTGTAGTACAGCCACGCCGCCCGCAGCCGCAGGGATGCCGCTTCCGAATAGGCTGTGTGAGTGTCTCTTCGCAGTTTTGCCACTGTTTTTGCCATAATTTCACTGAAAGGCGAGTATGGCCGCTGTGAAACTTATGTCAATTGCATTGCGCAAATGTCTTGACTTTGCGCTTTGCACCGCGCGATACTCCCACCATCGAAAACATCCGGTTTCATTGTCGCGCCCGCGTGTGGAACGGAACCCGGCTGAAGCAGTTTTCAAGAGATCACGAGGATCAAACGGCATGACGTCCAAACTTGACCAACTCCGCAAAATCACAACGGTTGTTGCCGATACCGGCGACATCGAGGCGGTCGCGCGCCTGAAGCCGGTGGATTGCACCACCAACCCGTCGATCATCTTGAAGGCGCTCGGCACGCCGATGTTTGCCGATACGGTCAAGGAAGCCGTTTCCTGGGGTAAAAAGCAGGGTGGTGATTCCGATGCCGTGGTTGGCGCGATTGCCGACCGTCTGGCGATTTCTGTCGGTGCAAAGCTCGTCGAACTCGTTCCGGGTCGCGTCTCGACCGAAGTTGATGCCGACCTTTCCTTCGATACCAAGGCGTCCATTGCCAAGGCGCATCAGATCATCGCGGCCTATAAGGAACGCGGTATCGAGCGTGACCGCATTCTCATCAAGCTTGCCTCCACATGGGAAGGCATCAAGGCTGCCGAAGTGCTGCAGGGCGAAGGCATCGATTGCAATCTGACGCTGCTGTTCTCGCAGGCTCAGGCCATTGCCTGTGCGGAAGCCAAAGCCTTCCTCATTTCGCCTTTCGTCGGTCGTATTCTCGACTGGTACAAGAAGTCCACGGGCGAAGATTACACAGCGGAAACCGATCCGGGCGTCGTTTCGGTTCGCAAAATTTACAATTATTACAAGGCCAACGGCATCTCAACCGTGGTCATGGGCGCGTCCTTCCGCAATGTTGGCGAGATCGAAGCGCTGGCCGGTTGCGACCGCCTGACCATCAGCCCGGCGCTGCTGGAAGAGCTGGACAAGGACACAGGCACGCTGGAGCGCAAGCTCTCTGCCGACGATGCCAAGGCTGAGCCTTTGCAGTCTCTCGATGAGAAGGCCTTCCGCTGGCACCTCAACGAAGATGCCATGGCAACGGAAAAGCTGTCGGAAGGTATTCGCCAGTTCGCCAAGGATCTCGAATCCCTGCGCGGTATCATTCGCAAGCAACTGGCCGCTTAAAGAATTCTGGAACCTTCGCGATAGTTGCTCGTTATTAAAGTATAATACCTCCAGTCAAGAAAACGCGATCGGTCCCCTGCCGGTCGCGTTTTTTATTGTCCGGCGGCAATCTCGGAGATTTGTCGCGCGGCCTCACGAATGAGGTCGACGCAGTCCTCAGCGCTCGGCGCATCGCTGTTGAGCGGGGTGATGTAGGGGCAGGTTATGGCAGCCAGCGCAGTGCCATCAAGCGTCAGAACCGGCGCAGAGATGTTTCTGATACCGGCAGTCTGCAAACTGTTCATGCTCTCGAAGCCATTGGTCTTGATCTGCTCCAGACGCTCCAGCAACCCGTCGGGCAGGGACGTCTCGTCGCCACGGAGCTGCTCGGCAATCATGATCTCCCGTTGCGCCTCGGTCTGGAACGACAGCAGAATATGGCCGGAGCCGGTGTTGAACAGGCTCATCTGCGCCCCGACACGGATCGACAAGGCCCAATAGGTCGAGGAATCCTGCTGGGCAATCACTGCCACCACGCCGCGATCATAGACGGCCAGATGGCAGGCTTGCCGCGCCTTGTTGGAGAAATCCCGCATGACGGGCGCGGCAAAGGACACCAGCCTGCGCAGCGGTGCGTGAAAATGCGCGAGGCCGAAGAGTTTCAGCGTCAGAAAAAACCGGTCGCCATCCTGCCGCTGCACGTAGCCACGCCGCACCAGCCGGTCCAGCATGCGGTAGAACTCGTTCGGGCTTTTGCCGATGGCCTTGGCAATTTCCACCTGCGTCAAGCCGCCATCGGTGCTGGCCAGAAGCTCGAGAATGTCGAGACCCTTGTCGAGCGCGGGCGCGCGGTATTTCTCACTGTCGTCTTCGATCATCCGGCCTCTGCGTCGGTAGCGGGCGGGCAGGTGGTCTGCCATCCCGTTCAAGTTCACTTGACGTCATATAAATACACTGTTTACATATGAATTGTCGATCCATATTCGATTTTAGGGCGCGTTTCACGCGCGGGAGGAGCTTAGATATGGCGCAGGATTTCAGTGGCCAGACAGTTGTCATCACCGCCGCAGGGCAGGGCATTGGCCGTGCAACGGCGGAGCGCTTCATCGGCCTCGGCGCACGCGTCATCGCAACCGACATCAACGAGGCGGCCCTCGCCACGCTGAACAATGCCGAAACCCGCGTGTTGAACGTGCTAGACGGCGATGCGGTAAAAGCCTTGGCGGCAGATATCGGCCGCGCCGATGTGCTGTTCAATTGCGCGGGCTTCGTCCATGCTGGCACCATTCTGGACTGCGAAGAAAAAGACTGGGATTTCTCCTTCGATCTCAACGCCAAGGCCATGTACCGCACCTGCCGCGCGTTTCTTCCCGCCATGCTGGAACACGGCAAGGGCGCAATCGTCAATATGTCCTCGGTCGCTTCCAGCGTGAAGGGCGTGCCGAACCGCTTCGCCTACACCGCCTCGAAAGCCGCCGTCATCGGCCTCACGAAATCAGTAGCCTCGGACTTCGTCACCAAGGGCATTCGCTGCAACGCCATCTGCCCCGGCACGGTCGATAGCCCCTCCCTGCACGACCGCCTGCGCGCCACCGGCAATTACGAGCAGGCACTGGCCGACTTCATCGCCCGCCAACCCATGGGCCGCATTGCGACCCCGGAAGAGATTGCGGCGTTGGTTACCTATCTTGCTTCTGATGAGGCGGGTTTCACGACCGGGCAGATCCATGTGATCGATGGAGGCTGGACGGCTTAGGCGCATTTCAATTTCTCCGTCATTCCGGCCTTGAGCCGGAATCCAGTCAGCCCAAGTCCTTGGGCTGAAAAGACTCTTTTGACCTGACAGACGTCAGGTCGCTAGACCCCGCATCAAGTGCGGGGTGACGGAAGAGCAGAACACAAACGAAAAAACGGCGGGCCTTTCGACCCGCCGTTTTCCAATTCTAGCAGTCCTATCAGAGGATCGCCTGACCAGCCATAAGTGCAAGCACGACGAAGATCAGGAACACGACCACGGCGATAAAGAACAGAATACGGGCGATGCCCGCGCTCGCCGCCGAGATTCCCGTAAAGCCGAAAACACCGGCAATCAGTGAGATAACGAAGAATATAAGAGCCCACTTCAACATGGCCGTACCTCTTTGCGTCAATTGATGCGGTCGAGCGCCCACGCTTCAACCTGCATATATGACGCTAAACCAGCACATGTAGTTCCGCAGATTCTGAAATAATCTTTTCAATTGCGGACAATTGGCTTTTACGCGGCCTTTTCCACCCGGTTGGCGGCGCGCGCCTTCACCGTGGTGCGTAAAAAGGCCAGAATGAAGAAGCCGCTCATGATGAGAACGATGGTCGGCGCAGGCGCGCTGTCGATCAGAAAACTGGCCCAGATACCGATGATGGAGGATGTCACCGAAACCGCGATGGCGGCGATCATCATGCTGGAAAAGCGGCGTGTCAGCAGGAAGGCAATCGCGCCGGGTGCCACCAGCATGGCGACGGATAAAATGATGCCGATGGCCTGCAAGGCACCCACCACCGTTAGCGACAGTACCGCCAGCAAGCCGTAATGGAGCAGGCGCACCGGCAGGCCGATGGCCTTGGCGTGCTGCGCATCGAAGGCGTGGACAAGAAGATCCTTGCGAAGCAGCACCAGAAACAGCGTCGCCGCCAGCGCAATCAGTCCTGTCTCGATGATATCACTGACAGCAACGCCCAGCATGTCGCCGAACAGAATATGGTCCAGATGCACATCGCTCTGCACCTTCACATAGAGAACCAGCCCCAGTCCGAACATGCCGGAAAAGACGATGCCAAGAACCGTGTCTTCCTTGATACGGCTGTTTTCTTTCAGAAATCCGGTGCCGAGAGCGCAGATCATGCCCGCAATGAATGCCCCGATGGAGAAGGGAATACCGACGATATAGGCGATGACAACGCCCGGCAGCACGGCGTGAGACACCGCATCGCCCATCAGCGACCAGCCCTTCAGCACGAGAATGCAAGAGAGCATCGCCATCGGCACCGCGATCATCAGCGTGATGACAAAGGCATATTGCATGAAGGGCAGTTGGAACGGCAGGATGGCCAGTTGCAGGTTCTCGCTCATGGCGTGGTTTCCAATGCAGCCTTGGCCTTGGCGCGGGAGGCGAGATAGCCGTGCTTGGGCGCAAAGACGAAAGCGGTCAGGAAGATCAGTGTCTGCAACACCACGATAATGCCGCCGGTCGCGCCATCCAGGAAGTAGCTGAGGTAAGCGCCAACGAAGCTGGTGCCTGCGCCAATGCCGAAGCTCATGCCGATCAGTCGCTCGAAGCGGTCGGTCAGAAGATAGGCCGTGGCACCCGGCGTTACCACCATGGCAACAACCAGAAACGCACCAACGGTCTGCAAGGCGGCAACGGTGGAGGCGGCCAGCAGGGTGAAGAAGATGATTTTCAGCAGATCGGGGTTCAGGCCCACGGTACGGGCATGGTTTTCATCGAAAAACACCACCATGAAATCCCGCCATTTCACCGCCAGCACCAGCAGACTGATGCCGCCGATCAGCGCCAGCTGGATCGTATCTTCGGTGGTAATCGCCAGAATATTGCCGAGCACAATGGTCTGGATGTTGATCGATGTCGGCGACAGCGACACCATGAACAGGCCAAGACCGAAAAACGAGGTGAAGATCAGGCCGATGATCGCGTCTTCCTTCAAACGGGTTTTCTGGTTCAGAAACAGCATCGACCCAGCCGCCAGCCCGCCGGAAATGAAAGCGCCGAGCGAGAAGGGCAGGCCCAGCATATAGGCACCGGCCACGCCCGGCACGATGGCGTGGGACAGCGCATCGCCAATCAGCGACCAGCCCTTCAGCATCAGATAGGATGACAGAAAGCCGCAGACGCCGCCCACCAGCGCACTGACCCAGATGGCGTTCAGCATATAGGAATAGGTGAAAGGTTCGAGCAGAGTCTCAATCATGGCTCTTCGCTTTCGGGGTCGCGGTGGCCGTGCCATCCTTGCTGTAGATCACGAAGGGACGCTCATCATCGGTGATTACCTTCAGATGGCGCGGATCGGCGTCATCATGCAGATCGGTTCCACCCAGAATGAAGTGGCGCAGGCTGCCGCCAAAGGCTTTTTGCAGGTTCTCTTCGGTAAAGGTGTCTTCGGTCTTGCCCGAAGCGATGACCGTTCCCTTGACGAAGACAGCCCGGTCGCAGAACTCCGGCACGCTGCCGAGATTGTGGGTGGAAACCAGCATGATGCGGCCTTCGTCGCGCAGCGCCTTCAACAGCGTAACGATCTGTTCTTCGGTATTGACATCGACACCGGTAAACGGCTCGTCCAGCAAAATGACCTGGCCTTCCTGCGCCAAGGCGCGTGCCAGAAACACCCGCTTCTTCTGCCCGCCGGAGAGTTCGCCGATCTGGCGCTTGCGGTAATCCACCATGTTGACGCGGGCCAAGGCTTCATCGACCATCTGGTGGTCACGCTTGGTGGGAATCCGCAGGAAATTCATGTGACCGTAGCGGCCCATCATCACCACGTCTTCCACCAGAACGGGGAAGCTCCAGTCCACTTCTTCAGCCTGCGGCACATAGGCGACGAGGTTCTTTTTCAGCGCATCGCGGGCGGGTTGGTCGAAGATCGAAACGGCACCCGCCGCCAGCGGCACGAAGCCCATGATGGCCTTGAAGATGGTGGATTTGCCCGCGCCGTTAACGCCGACAAGCGCCGTAATCGTGCCGCGCGGAATGGAAAAGCTGGCGCTGCGCAGCGCCGTATGGCCATTGCGATAGGTCACGGTCACATCATCGACAGTCAGTCCTGTCTCGGCGCCCTTTCGCTTTCCCATCATCATTTGGACAGACCTTTCACGATTGTTTCCGTGGTCACGCGCAGAAGGTCGAGATAGGTCGGCACGGGACCATCCGCTTCGCTCAGCGAATCCACATAAAGAATGCCGCCATAGGCAGCCCCGGTTTCCTTGGCCACCTGCTTGGCAGGGTCGGGAGAAACAGTGCTTTCGCTGAAAATGACCTGAATATTGTGTTCGCGCATGGCGTCGATCACGCCGCGCACCTGCTGCGGGGTGCCCTGGCTGTCGGCATTGACGGGCCAGAGGAACAGTTCCTTCATGCCGAAATCACGCGCCAGATAGGAAAACGCGCCTTCGCTCGTCACCAGCCAGCGCTTATCTTCCGACAGGGCAGCGATGGCATCGCGCATCGGCTGTATTTCCTGTTTGATCTTGTCGGAATAGGCCTTGGCATTGGCCGCATAGAGATCGGCATGGGCGGGGTCGATCTGCGCCAGCGCCTTGCGAATGTTCTCGACATAGATGAGGGCATTGTCGGGAGACATCCAGGCATGCGGGTTCGGCTTGCCCTGATAGGCCCCGCCGCTGATCGACATCGGCTGTACGCCTTCGCTCACCGTCACATTCGGCACATCGGCAAGGTTGGCCAGAAATTTCTGGAACCACAATTCAAGGTTGAGACCATTCCACAAGACCAGATTGGCATTGCGGGCTTTGAGAATATCGCGCGGGGTGGGCTGGTAATTGTGAATTTCCGCACCGGGCTTGGTGATGCTGTCCACCTCTGCCGCGTCGCCCGCCACGTTGCGTGCCATATCCGCGATGATGGTGAAGGTGGTGACGACCTTCGGCTTCTCAGCAGCCGCTGCCGCGAAAGGCAGAAAAAGCGTTGCAACACAGAGGATGGAACGAAGCGCCAGTGATTTCATAAGACTATAAAACTCCTAATGCGATTAATTCGCAATATCAATTTGGGTCGAGATTTATTTTTTGTCAACGCTATTGCAAATCATTTGCAACAAAGATCGTTCCACCGCGCCCAAGCGATTTTTTCGCGGAGTCCAAAAATGGTTCAGTTGAGCATGTGGATTTTAGCGCGAGTTAAATCTTCTTCAACGAGAACACGTCAGAATTGATCTCTGCACGGACGCAGCTTTGCCTGCCCCGCGCTAAGTCATTTCGCAGTTCTGCTGCTTTGGCGATCTGCAGATGACGGGCATTGAACGGGGTAATGGATGTCGGGACGTTCGACTTGAAAGCAGTGTTCAAGAGAATACGGTTTTCTCGCAAGTTCGTATTGATTGGTAGCGGAATCCTCCTTCTCGGGGGAGCATCCGGCGTTGCCGCTATTGTCGTGGGCAAAGAACGCCTGTTCGGCCCCACCTACGCATCCGTCAACGGCCTTGAATGCAAGATGGTGCAGACCGTCAACATCAGGAAAAACGGCGCCGTCTGGATTCGCAAATTCATCCGCACTGATGGCGGTGATGGCACGGAGCGGGTGAAAACCGCGCTGCGCGTGGCCAAAGCCGTTTATGACAAGCAAAAGCCAGATCTGGTGCAGGTTTCCGTTCTTGATGAACACGGCCCCACCATGCGCTCGGATATGCGCGGTCGTGCCATTGCCGCACAGGTCGTTTTCATTCCCGACGTGAAGAAGCTGCCGGAAGACGCCGACGCCAAGACCTACTCCGCCTTTTATTATGATGGTGTGCCCAACGGCGATGGCCTCTTTTACGGTTTGAGAATCGATCTCCCGCTGGAAGATACCGAACAGCTCTCCGCCAGCCTCAAAGACTTTACAGATTGCAGCGACCCAGCCGCTGAAGCCCCTGCTGACGCGCATGGTTCTGCTGCAAAGGGTCACGAAAAATCCGGTGGGCATGGAGAAAGCGGCGGCCATGGCGACAGCGGTGGTCACGGCGAAGCCGCACCGGCAGAAGCCGAACATGGCAGCCCGGCACCGGAAGCTGCCCATGATGGCGGACATAATGGCGAGCCTTCCGCAGAAGGCGGCCACTCCGCGCCCGATGATCCGCAGCTTCTCACCTCAACACCTGAGCATGATAGCGGTAGCATATTCAGCTTCGCTTATATTAAGTCGCTGATCTTCGGAAAGGGCTCGACCGTCGCTGTCGCGGCAGAACCGGCGCACGAAGCACCAGCCGATGCTCCGCCTGCCCATACGCCAGCCGTGACAGAGCCGGCAGAGGCTGCCAAGCCCGAACATTGATCATCGAGGCTACCAGCACCGCCTCCATCTTTTCGATTTAGTTGCCTTTTCTCTCATCTTGAACGGCATGAAAAAATTTTAAAATTTTTTTGTCCACACGCTTTTGGCCTGCCGCATAATGCGGGTGCTTTCGAAGCAAAGGGGTGCAACGCGCGGCACTCTTGCGGTTCGAAGGCCGGTATCGACAAGCGGTCACTTAACAAAAGGGCCGTTTCCGTGGACCCACCTCTTGCCACTGGCCAGGCAAGAGACCGGGCGTTCCGATAGGTATCGTGAAAGTGCCATTACATCAGGTCCGGCAAATGCAAGACCTTACCCATACCAGCCAATGCAACACGCATTTGCCGGGCATTCGTCATCCCTCCGGTTCGCTTTTCGAAAAAGCGGGCCGGAGAGGATTTTGCGTGGTTACTTCCCTGTGCCTTCTTGTGTGCACCGCAACATGACCTATCTGTGTGGGGTTTTGTGCTGGACCCGGCGCGGCGCATGCGTGCCATGTCCTAGGGTCTGCCCCCAAGGAGATTGCTATGCTGATCGAGAAATTGAACTGGCGTTATGCCACCAAGAAAATGGACCCGTCCAAGTCCGTGTCGCAGGACAAGGTAGACCGCATCGTCGAAGCGGCCCGTCTGGCGCCGACATCGAGCGGCCTGCAGCCCTTCGAAATCATCGTCGTCACCAACCCGGAAACCCGCGCCAAGATTCAGGAAATTTCCTGGAATCAGGCGCAGGTCACGGAAGGTTCGCACCTTCTGGTGTTTGCCGCCTGGGACAACTACACCGCAGACCGCATCAACCACATGTTCGATCTGACGAATGACGAACGCGGCTTCAAGAACGAAGGCTGGGAAAAATATCGCCAGTCGCTGCTGTCGTCCTATCCGCAGCGTGACGCGCAGGTCAATTTCGAACACGCCGCCCGTCAGGCCTATATCGGCTTCGGCATGGCCGTTGCGCAGGCTGCTTTCGAAGGTGTGGACTCCACGCCGATGGAAGGTTTCGACCCTGCCAAGCTGGATGAAATCCTCGGCCTGCGTGAAAAGGGCCTGCGTTCCGTGACCATCCTGCCGCTGGGTTATCGCCAGCCAAAGGGTGACTGGCTCGTCAACCTCAAGAAGGTTCGCCGCCCGCTGGACCAGTTCGTCACCACGGTCGAGTGATTTTCCGATAAAATGAGGTCGATTTTTCCATCGCTCGCCGATAATTGAAAAATCATACCTATAAAATAGTATCGCAGACAGGCATGTTTGCGATACACAAAGGCCGATCCCGGCTTTCACCAAGGAAAGTTCAACGTAATGCTCCGGAACGTCTTCCGTTGTCGAATGTGCCAGTTGGTTGCATGAGCAAACGCGGCTAACCTTGCCGCCGGGTTTTCGACCAAACAGACACAGTCCGAAGAGCATTTTATGACACGTCAAAATTCAGCGGCCAACTCCGTGCCCGCCGGCCAAGCGAGCAGCGACCCGATGGTCGTGTTCGAGGCCGTGACCAAGACTTTTGGCGACCCCAAAAGCCAGACCTCCTTCACCGCCCTTGCCGGTGTCGATTATATCGTGCCACGCGGCTCGATTTCCGGCATCATCGGTCGCTCCGGCGCAGGCAAATCCACCCTCATCCGCCTCGTCAATGGTCTGGAGCGTCCCAGTGCCGGTAAGGTTGTCGTGGATGGTGTGGATGTCGGCGCGCTGGATCAGGCCGGGCTCCGCACCCTGCGCCGCTCCGTTGGCATGATCTTCCAGCACTTCAATCTTTTGTCCTCGCGCACTGCCTATGACAATGTTGCCCTGCCGCTGGAGATCGCCGGTGTCTCGCGCGCCGAGATCAGCCGCAAGGTCGGGCCGCTGCTCGATCTGGTCGGGCTGGGCGACAAGGCCAACCGCTACCCCGCCGAACTTTCCGGCGGCCAGAAACAGCGCGTCGGCATCGCCCGTGCGCTGGCAACTGAACCCAAGCTGCTGCTCTCCGATGAAGCCACGTCCGCGCTCGACCCTGAGACCACGCAGTCCATTCTGGAACTGCTGAAGAAGATCAATGCCGAGCTTGGTCTGACTGTCCTTCTCATTACCCATGAGATGGAGGTGGTGAAGACCATCGCCAGCCAGGTGGCGGTCATCGACAAGGGACTGATTGTCGAGCAGGGCAGCACCTTCGATATCTTCACCAATCCGCGCCACGAGACGACCCGCAGCCTGCTCTCATCTGCCGTTGGCGTGAAGCTGCCGCATTGGGTCACCTCCGGTTTGAAGCCGGATGCGACGCCCGGTGATCGCGTGCTGGTGCGTCTCGTCTTCTTCGGCGATACGGCGTTTCAGCCGCTGACCGCACGACTGGTCGCGGAAATCGGTCCTGATGTGAACATTCTCGCCGGCACCATTGAGGAAATCTCCGGCCAGCCCTTTGGATCGCTGGTGGTGTCCTACCCGGCAACCTCAGAGGTTACGGCCCGTGCCAACCGTTTCTATGCCGATACCGGCCTGACCACGGAGGTTCTCGGTTATGTCGCCTGATATGCTTTTTGCTGTTCTTTGGAAGGGTTTGATCCAGACGCTCCATATGGTCGCGGTCTCCGGTCTCGTCGGGTCGTTGCTCGGCCTGCCCATCGGCATTTTCCTGGCCACCAGTGGCAAGGGTGAGCTGTTCGAAGCGCCCATGGTCAACCGCGTCATCGGCCTCATCGTCAACGCCGCCCGTTCCACGCCCTTCATCATTTTGGTGGTCGCCATCATTCCGTTTACGCGGCTCGTTGCTGGCACCTCCATCGGCACCTCTGCTGCCATCGTGCCGCTGACGGTGGCGACCGTTCCCTTCGTTGCCCGTCTGGTGGAAGCTGCCATTCGCGAGGTCGACAAGGGCCTGATCGAAGCGGCGCGTGCCATGGGTGCGACACCGCTCCAGATCGTGACCAAGGTGCTGCTGGCGGAAGCCAAGCCCGGCATTACGCTGGCCCTGACGCTGACGCTGGTCAGCCTCATCGGCTACTCGGCCATGGTCGGCGCTGTCGGTGGTGGAGGTCTCGGGGATCTGGGCATTCGCTATGGCTATCAGCGCTTCATGCCCGACGTAATGCTGGTCGTCGTCGTCGTTCTCATCGTGCTTGTCCAGATCGTGCAAAGCGCCGGTGATGCGCTTGCCCGCAGCTTCGACAAGCGCAACCGCAAAAACTAAAAACTAAAAAACTCGTCTAGGTAAAGGAGACATCTCATGAAAAAACTCATCATCGCGGCTTCGCTCGCGGCCCTCTTTGCAGGCAGCGCACTGGCTGAAACCATCAAGATCGGCGTCACGCCTGCCGAACATGCGCAGATCATGGAACAGGTCAAGAAGGTTGCGGCCACCAAGGGCCTCGATATCGAAATCCTAGAATTCTCTGATTATGTCGTGCCGAACCAGGCGCTGGCGGATGGCGAGCTTCAGGCCAATTCCTTCCAGCACCAGCCTTACCTCGACAATCAGGTCGCAGACCGCAAGTTCGATCTCGTCAGCGTCGGCACCACCATCACCACGCCGATGGGTATCTATTCCAAGAAGGTGAAGAACCTTGAGGAACTGAAGGACGGCGCAACGATCGGCATTCCGAACGATCCGACCAATGGCGGTCGTGCGCTGCTGGTTCTGGCCTCCAAGGGCGTGCTCAAGGTTAATCCTTCAGTCGGCCTCAAGGTCACGCCTGCCGACATCACCGAAAACCCGAAGAACATCCAGATCGTGGAACTGGACGCTGCCCAACTGCCACGTTCGCTTGACGATACCGACGCTTCGGTCATCAACACCAACTATGCAACGGCGGCTGGCCTCAACCCAAAGAAGGACGCTATCGCCATCGAAAGCGAAAAGTCTCCTTATGCCAACGTCATTGCCGTGCGCGCGCAGGACAAGGACAAGCCTTGGGTGAAGACGCTGGTCGAATCCTACCACAGCCCGGAAATCAAGACCTTCATCCTTGAGAAGTACAACGGCACGGTTATTCCGTCCTGGTAATCTGACCTTTCGATTGATCGGTTCATTCAAGCCTCTCCCATGATAATGGGAGAGGTTTTTTTACGTCTGGTTAGCCGTAATTGAAAAGCCCGCGGCTTTTGCCATCTGCTCGCCGCGATTGAGAAAAACCGGCCCTGTATCTTAATATCTTTTGAAGATTTCACGCAGAATATGCCATCTTCAGGGGAAAAAAGATGCAGTTCAGCGATGCCGCGTAAAGTTGCCAGAGGACGGTCGATCGGTCAAAGCACCGTCGTTGCCGGCGTTCTCTTTGCGCTTGCGGCCGTGGTTGTCATCGTTACGGTTCTCATCCTCTCCGCGCTTGGCAATGTGGCTGAAAACACCAATGCGCTCGATGAAAAGCGCTCTCTGGAGACGACATCCGGCGCGCTGGCGACATTTCTTAACCAGCTCGATTCGACGCTGAACGATTACGCGGCCTGGGACGATGCGGCCCAATATGCCTATGCCGCCGATGGCATGCCCTGGCTCGTCAGCAATTACGGCGATATGACCGTCAACAGCGATCTTTTCGACACCGCTGTTCTCATCGATGCCGACGACCGTGTGCTGTTGGCCTATCGCAACGGTGCGGCCGAGGACTGGCCGCTTCCAAGCTATTTCGGAAACGGCCTTGCCAATCTCATCCTCAAGGCCCGCTCGGCGCCATCAGGCCAGCCGCCGGAAGCATCGGGTTTTCTCAAAACGCGGGATGGCATCGCCGCTGTCGGTGTCGCTCTTGTCCGCCAGAAATCCGGCCTGCTGGATGTTCCAGAAGACGCGAGACGCTACCTGATCTTTGCCCGTCATCTGACGGCTGAGAAGATCGACATGTTGGCCCACACTTACGTCGTCAACGGGCTTTCCCTCCAGTCTCCCGATACGCATCCGGCCTATTTCGTCAGCATCATCGATCCGCTGGGCGAAGTTCTCGGCCATCTGACCTGGCGTTCGCAGATGCCGGGTGATGTCAGCCTTGAAGAAGTGCGCCCGCTGGTGCTTGGGGCAAATGCCATCACGCTTCTGTTTTTTCTGGCGCTTGTGGCCATCGGCAGCACCGCGCTTAAAAAGCTGAAACGGGATGAGGCGTCTGCCCGCCGTGAATTGCTGCGCGACCGCCTGAGCGGACTTCGCAATCGGCCCGGCCTGTTCCTTGGATTGAAGCGCCTGTTGGCGGATTCGCGGCAGGATAATTCCTACGTCAAACTCATTTATCTCGATCTTGATGGCTTCAAGGAAGTCAATGATTCCTTCGGCCACGGGGCGGGCGACCTTCTGATCAAGGGCGTTGCCGCTGCCTTGCAGGTGCTGGCCGCAGACAGGCTGCTGGCGCGTCTGGGCGGGGATGAATTCGCAATTGCGCTGCAAGGTCCGAACGCCCGCATCGAAGGCCGCAAGCTGTGCGAGGATTTGCTGACCCTGTTTTCCGAACCCTTCATGATCGGCGACCGCGTCGCCTCGATCGGTTGCAGCATCGGCACGGCGGTGGCCAAGGGTGGCGATATCGACGGCGAGGAGCTTCTGCGCCGCGCCGATATGGCCATGTATGAGGCCAAGGAAAGCGGTCGCGGTCGCTTCATGGCCTATGAAGCCTATATGGACACGCGCCGCGAAGAGAAGAACCAGCTCGAAGCCGATCTCAAATATGCCATCGAAAACGACGAAATCACGGTCGTCTTTCAGCCGGTGGTCAACACGCTCAGCCGCCGGATCACCGGGGTAGAGGCGCTTGCCCGCTGGAACCGCGCCGGTTATGGCCCGGTCTCACCGGATATCTTCATTGCGGCGGCGGAAAGCAGCGGCATGATCGACCGGCTTGGCCTGTCGGTTCTGCGCAAGGCCTGCCACGCCGCAGCGGAATGGCCAGACATCAAGCTCGCCGTCAATATATCGCCGGTGCAGTTCAGAAACCCGCTCTTTGCCGCGCAAGTCCTGTCCATCCTCGAAGAACACGGCATCGCGCCTGCACGCGTCATGCTGGAAATGACCGAGGGCTATTTCATTCACCACCCGGAACGGGCTGGTACGGCCATCGAAAAACTCAAGCAGATCGGCGTCAGCATCGCACTCGACGATTTCGGCTCCGGCTTTGCCAGCATCGGCTATCTGCGCCGCTTCGGCTTCAACCGCATGAAGATCGACAAATCGCTGGTCGTCGCACTGGACGAGGGCGGTCGCTCACTGGAAATGCTGACCGCAACCGTCGCTCTTGCCCGCTCGCTCGGCATCCCCGTCACGGCAGAGGGCATCGAAACGGAAGACCAGGCTGCCATTCTGCAACTATGCGGCTGCGACGAGTTGCAGGGCTATCTGTTTGCCAAGCCGATGCATGCGGAACAGGTGTGCGGGATGTTGGCAGAGCAGGATGCGCCGGTAAGGCAGTTGAAGGTTTCTTGAGGTGGGGGTTGGCGCGGCTGGGTTACCTCTCCCCCTGTGGGAGAGGAAGAAAAATCATGATCTTAGCTGAAAGCTAAGTCATAGATTTTTCAGGTGAGGGGTTTGCCGCTTGCGCCGAGGGGAAACCCCTCACTTGCGATTTCTAACACTTAGCCTTTGGCTAAGGTGTTGAAATCGCTTTCTCTCCCACAGGGGGAGAGATAATCCCTGCGCGCTCACCGACCGATATGCTTCTCGCCACGCTGCTTTGCCAGATCGATCTGCTTCTGGCGATTGCGGAAACGCTGGCGGTCTTCTTCGGTGCGGTCGTCGTAGCAGCTGGGGCAGGAGACGCCTTCCTCGAACTTGGGGGACAGACGAACTTCCGGCGTAATCGGGTTGCGGCAGGCGTGGCAGAGTTTGTGGTCGCCTTCAGCTAGGCCATGAACGACCGACACGCGCTCATCGAATACGAAGCAGGCGCCTTCCCACAGGCTTTCTTCCTGCGGCACTTCTTCCAGATATTTCAGAATGCCGCCCTTGAGGTGGTAGACCTCATCGAAGCCCTGTTCCTTCATGAAGGCGGTGGCCTTTTCGCAGCGGATGCCGCCGGTGCAGTACATGGCGATCTTCGGCTTGTTGTGCAGGCCGGGATTGTTCTGCACCCAGCCCGGAAACTCGCGAAACGTCTTGGTCTGCGGATCGACCGCGCCCTTGAAGACGCCGATGGCGGTTTCGTAATCGTTGCGGGTGTCGATGAGAATGGTGTCCGGGTCGGAAATCAGCGCGTTCCAGTCCTTCGGATCGACATAGGTGCCGACGATCTGGTTCGGATCGATATCCGGCACGCCCATGGTGACGATTTCCTGCTTCAGCTTCACCTTCATGCGCACGAAGGGCATCTTGGAAGCGCGGCTTTCCTTGTGTTCCAGTGCGGCAAATTCCGGCTGGACGCGCAGATAGGCAAGCACGTTGGCAATGCCCGCATCGGTTCCGGCAATGGTGCCGTTGATGCCTTCAGCCGCCAGAAGCAGCGTGCCCTTCACGCCATTCTGCTGGCAGAGCGTAAACAGCGGCTCGCGCACGCTTTCGAACCGCGGAAAGCGGGCGAAATGGTAAAGCGCTGCCACGAGAAACTCACCGGTGGCTTCCGGGCGGGGTAGGGTAGAGGTGTCGGTCATGGCGGCTGAAATACAGCCAGACGGGCGTTTAGGCAATCTTATTTCGCTTGGATGCGGGCCGCGCCGTGAAGTTTTGAATTTTGTCAAAACAGCCACAGGGCCTAGCTGGCAGCGTCTTTCCACAAAAGCCCGATGATTTTGCTTTCGCTTTTGGCGGATTCGGCAAACACATGGTCGGCCAGATCGAGACATTCCTGACGCAACGCCTGTTGGCGGTGGATGAGCGCTTCCCGCAACAGGGCAAGCGTGTTGCCATCCGCGAAACGCTCCGCCTCGTGGTCGGCGGTGGTGGCAAGGACCGAGAGGTCATGTTCATGGCCCAGTAGATCGACCAGCCGTTTGGCATCGATCTTCTTGGCGCGCAGGGCGGATGGCCAGAGCCGCCGCATCAGTGCCAGATGGATCCAGTAGACCTGTCCACTTTTGCGCAGATCGTGGAAATCCTCGTCATGAGCCTGCGCGTGACATTGGCTGAGCGCCTTGAGTGCTTGTCTGCGCTGTTTGCGCCATGTCTGCTTCACCAGCTTTTCAGCGGTCTTTTTGGACGTCGGCAAGGACAGATGCGTCAGGGCGTGCTTGCCTTTTTCACATTCCAGCAAAGCGTCCCGGATACGGGCGGGCAGGTCGCCATCGTCACCGGTCATCGCGTCGCGGCGGTTTGCCAGAGCATCATGGGCAGAGGCGAGCGCTTGGCTCTCGGCATCCGAACGGCTGAAGTGCTGGAGGTAATGGATGCTTTCCACCAGAGCAGCGGCCTCGCGGGCCTGCGACAGCGAGCGGGCAATATCGCGAAAGCGCAGATTTTCAGCCTTGCGAAACGCCGGTTCTTCGCTTTCCACGAAGCGGTAAAGGGCGCGGAGCCGTTTGAACTTCTTGCGTGCCTCATGCACGGCCTTGTGCGGACCGTCGGGCTGCTGTGACAGGGCCGCCATGGCATCGTTGATCAGTTCGCTGCCGATCCGCTGCAACTCGTCGCTAAAGGGCTTTTTCGGATCAATCCTGAATGACATGGCATAGCTCGGTGCTGAGATCGTCTGTCGCAAGATATTGGTTGGAATATCGACGGTCGCCGGTGACTTCCGGGCCCAGCCATTTCGGCAAAGCTGGCTGGTCGGTTTCGGCAGCCAGTTCCACCTCGGCCACGGTCAGGCCGCGATAGATGCCGTCGAACACATCGACTTCCCACACGAAGCCTTCATGCTCCACGGTGTAGCGAATTTTTTCGATGATGAAGCCGGGGGCGGAGGTCAAAAGCTCTTCGGCATCGGAAACGGGAATGTCATATTCATATTCGTCGCGCACAAGGCCACCAACCCCGATCTTGATGGTCAGGGTCGCAGCATCGTCCCCCTTGATGCGCACGCGCACGGAACGGTCTTCCAGCGAGACGATATAGCCTTGGCGAAACCGCGTTCGCGATGCGATTTCCTCGCGCCAGCTCTCATCTGCCACCAGAAACTTGCGTTCGATTTCTTTTGCCATTCAACAACCTGCCCGATTTCGGCCACCGTAACCTATGCAACTGTCATGAAAAAGTAATGAAACTGAAATATTTCGTTTTGCCTCGACAGATCAGGCGTTGCGCGGTAATTGAATGCGCAATTCAATCGATTCAATAGAGGAGACACCATCATGGCCCAGGATTCCGAAAAGCTGCTTTCCATCCTGAAACTTCAGCCGGTGGTGCCTGTCCTTATCGTGGAGGATGTCGCCTCTGCCGTGCCGCTGGCCCGCGCGCTGGTGGAAGGTGGTCTGAAGGCCATCGAAATCACCATGCGCACGCCCGTTGCGCTCGATGCCATCCGCGCCGTTGCCGATGAAGTCGAAGGCGCGCATGTGGGTGCAGGCACCATTCTCAATGCCAAGGATTTCGAGGCGGCGGCCAAGGCTGGCTCCACCTTCATCGTCAGCCCCGGCATCAACAAAAGCGTGCTGGAAGCGGCCAAGGGTTCCAAGGTTCCGCTTCTGCCGGGTGCGGCAACGGCCAGCGAAGTCATGCATCTGCGCGACAAGGGCTACAAGGTTCTGAAATTCTTCCCAGCCGAACAGGCCGGTGGTGCGCCTTACCTCAAGGCGCTGTCTTCGCCGATTGCCGATGTCATGTTCTGCCCGACCGGTAGTGTTTCGCTGAAAAACGCCAAGGATTATCTGTCTTTGCCGAACGTCGTTTGCGTTGGCGGTTCCTGGGTTGCGCCGAAGGAATTGATTGCCGCCGGTGACTGGGCAGGCATCACCAGGCTTGCAGCCGAAGCGGCAGCGCTGCGCGGCTGAGTGCGAGCGTTCACGACGGCGTGAACGTTGCGGCCATTTGTATTCGCATCCGGACTTCCTATCTCCTGTTTCACGATTGATTGACACAGGAGATTTGAATGTTCGACGCGAAAAAGCTTCTAGACCAGTTTTTGGGTTCGCAGGTGCCGGGCCTGTCGGGAAGCGTGCGTGACCGTGCCGGACAGGCCACCGAAATCGCGAAGAACAATCCGATGAAGACCGGCGCCATTGCCGCCGCTATTTTCGGCACCAAGACCGGACGCAAGCTGGCAGGCAATGCCGCAGCCGTTGGCGGCATCGCCGCCATCGCAGGTCTTGGCTACCTCGCCTACAAGAACTACCAGTCCGGCAAGACGCCGCAGACGGCACCCCAGCCGCAGCCGACGCAGGAACTTCTGCCGCCGCCAACAGACTCGCCGTTTCATCCGCAGTCGGAAACGCTTTCCAACAATTTTGCGCTGACGCTGGTGCAGGCCATGATTGCCGCTGCCAAGGCAGACGGTCATATCGATGAAGCCGAGCGCGCCCGCATCATGGAAAAGGTGCAGGTGTCCGAACTGGATCAGGAAGCAGGGGCCTTCATTGAAAAGGAACTTGCCGATCCGCTGGATATCGACGCACTGGTGGCCGCTGCCAAGACGGAAGAGCAGAAGGTGGAACTCTACACCGCGTCGCGCCTGACCATTGAGCCCGACAGCCGCGCCGAGCGTGGATATCTCGATCTGCTGGCCGGTCGTCTCGGCCTGCCGGATGCGCTGGTGGAGCATATCGAAGCGACAGTGTCTGCCGCCAAGGTGTGATGCTGTGCGGGGAGGGGCGCTTTGCCCCTTCCCATAAAGTCGTTGCAGGACGATCAGGTGATCTCTCGTCGCTTATCGACAGCCCATCACCTGATCGCTCGCAAAGGCTACAAAAGGGGAAGCTTCTCCCCTTTTGCGTTTTAGACGTAGCGGTTGACCACGTTCTCCAGATATTCCTGACGACCGGACTTCGGCTCAGGGTTGATGTTGTCCCGCTCTACCATCGCCGCGATCTCTTCCAGCTTCAACTCGCCACGCAGCAGCTTCTGGGCGTCTGCCGAATCCCACTTGGCGTAACGGTCTGCCAGAGGCTGAGACAGGGCCTTGTCTTCCACCATCTTGGCCGCAGCCTTCAGACCACGGGCGCAGCAATCCATGCCGCCGATGTGACCGATCAGCAGGTCGGCAGGGTCGAGCGACTGGCGGCGCAGCTTCGAATCGAAGTTGGTGCCGCCATTCTTGAAGCCGCCTCCATCAAGCACATGGTAATAGGCCAGCGCCATTTCCGGCACGTTGTTCGGGAACTGGTCGGTATCCCAGCCGGACTGGTAGTCGTTGCGGTTCATATCGATGGAGCCGAAAATGCCGAAGGCGTTCGCCATGGCCAGCTCATGCTCAAAGGAGTGACCGGCAAGGATCGCGTGGCCCTGCTCGATATTGACCTTCACTTCCTTGTCCAGGCCGTGCTTTTGCAGGAAGGCATAGACGGTGGCGACGTCGTAATCATACTGGTGCTTGGTCGGTTCCTGCGGCTTCGGCTCGATCAAGATCGTGCCTTCGAAACCGATCTTGTACTTGTATTCCACCACCAGGTTGAGGAAGCGGCCAAGCTGATCCAGCTCACGCTTCACATCGGTGTTGAGCAGGGTTTCATAACCTTCACGACCGCCCCAGAGAACGTAGTTCGCGCCGCCGAGCGTCTTGGTGGCGTCCATGCAGGTTTTGACCGTCGCTGCCGAATAGGCGAACACATCCGGGTCCGGGTTGGTGGCCGCACCGGACATGAAGCGGCGGTTGGAGAAGAGGTTGGCGGTGCCCCACAGAAGCTTGACGCCGGTATCGGACTGCTTCTGGCCGAAGTAATCGACGATCTCGTTGAGGTTTTTCGTGTTCTCGGCAAAGGTCTTGCCCTCAGGGCGCACATCCGCATCGTGGAAGCAGTAGAAGGGCGAGCCCAGCAGCGAGAAGAATTCGAACGCGACATCGGCCTTCAGCTTTGCCGCCTGCATGGTGTCTTCAAACCATGGACGCTCGAATGTCTGGCCACCGAATGGGTCGCCGCCTGGCCATGTGAAGGTGTGCCAGTAGGCCACGGCAAAGCGCAAATGATCTTCCATGCGCTTGCCGCCGACGATTTCGTCGGGGTTGTAATGGCGGAAGGCCAGCGGGTTGGTGCTGTCTGGGCCTTCGTATTTGATTTTCTGGATGTCGCCGAAAAAGCCGGTGGTCATGGTTGGTTTCTCCCTTGTGAACGTTTCGTATGTGCTGTGACAAAGACCCCCTCTGCCTGCCGGCATCTCCCCCACAAGGGGGGAGACAGTTTGAGGCACGACCTCCGCCCTTGTCGTAAAGCACGAGCGGGGCAGGGAAGCCCCTCCCCCTTGTGGGGAGGGGTTGGGGAGGGGATCTTCGTCAAATCAGATGTTGCGGATCGCCGGATAAAGCGCCCGATACCGCCCATAAGCCTCCTCATAGGCATCTCCCAGCGCGGCAACTGGCTCAATCGTCTCCTCCGTTTCCGGCTGAGAACACACCACAACCGGGTCTGCACCCGTTGCCGCAATCAACCCCAGCCGCGCCGCGCCAAAGGCAGCCCCGAAGTCACCCTCCGCCGGAATATCCACGGGAACACCGAGCGATGTCGCAATCGACGCTAGCCAGTAGCGCGAGCGCGAACCGCCGCCGATGGCGGTGACGCGGGAAATCGAGGTGCCTGCGGATTTCAGCGCTTCGAGATTGTCTCTGATGGCAAAGGTCACGCCCTCCATCACGGCCTGCGTCAGCGCCTTGCGATCGCTTTCATGCGATAGGCCAATGAAGGAGCCGCGAATGGCTGCGTCATTGTGCGGGGTGCGTTCGCCGGAGAGATAGGGCGCGAAGGTGACGCCGGTCGGGGCCTTCAGTTCGTCGCCCAGTTCTGTCGAGAGGTCGGCTGCGGATTTGCCCGTAATGCCGGAATACCAGTTCAGCGCGTCGGTGGCTGAGAGAATGACGCCCATCTGGTGCCAGGTGTTGGGCAGTGCGTGGCAGAAGGCGTGGACGGCGCTCTCGGGTTTTGGCAGGTAAGATGCGTTGGCGGCAAACAAAACGCCTGATGTGCCCAACGAAACGAAGGCATGGCCTTCCGACACCGTGCCCATACCGCAGGCGGACGCGGCATTGTCACCCGCGCCACCGGCGACGACGACCTTGCCAGAGATGCCCCAGGCGGAGGCAAGCTCGGAGCGCAGCGTACCCGCCTCATCCGTGCCTTCCACAAGCGACGGCATATGCCCTTCCGTTAGCCCAGTGGCCTCCAGCAGATCCGATGACCATTTGCGGGCGCCGGTATCGAGCCATGACGTGCCAGCGGAGTCGGACATTTCCGAAATATATTCGCCCGTCAGCCAAAGCCGCAGATAATCCTTCGGCAGCAGGACTTTAGCGACCTTGGCGAAAATCTCCGGCTCGTTATTGGCGACCCAGACCAGTTTCGGCGCGGTAAAGCCGGGGAAAACGATGTTGCCGGTGATCTGGCGGAAGCGCGGGTCTGCGTCCAGCTTGGCTGCTTCGGCATAGGAGCGCGTATCGTTCCACAGAATGCAGGGGCGCAGTACATCACCAGCCGCATCAACCAGCGTCGCGCCATGCATGTGGCCGGAGAGGCCGATGCCCTTGACCGCCGAAAGCTCTTTGGGGAATTTGTCTTTCAGACCAGCAATCGCTGTTTCCGTTGCCTTTATCCAATGTGCCGGGTCCTGTTCCGACCAGCCGTGATGCAGGCGCGAAACATCCAGCGCGCCATTGGCCGAACCGATGACGTTTTGATCGCCATCGATCAGCAGGGCTTTGACGCCGGATGTTCCCAAATCGAGACCGAGATACATGTTTCCTCCAGTGCTATGTCAGTGTCAGGGGAGATTGTCCCGCAAGAATATGTCGATACGGATGCGCTCCTGCGCTTCGATGACGGCAAGACCATCGGCGCGGGCTTTCAATACGCGGATGGCGCTGCGCACTTCATGGCCCGCATCCTGGTTCAGCACCGCATCCAGCACGCCCTCGGCCAAGCCGTTGGCGGTGTTTTCGGTCAGTTCGTGGGCGATGACACAAGGCGAGGACGGCTGGCGCGATGATTTCAGCGCCTTGATGAGACCGCGATTGCCTGCACCCAGACTGTAGAGACCGAGAAGCTGCGGATTGGCGTTGAGGCATTCCGAAACCAGCTGCTCCACAGTTTCAGGATCATCACGCCCTTCCAGAACCGGCAGCAGGCGAAGATCGGGGAATTCCTCGTCTATTACGGAGCGAAAACCGGCCAGCCGCTCGCGGTGGTCCTTAACCAGCATGGAGCCTGCGAGAACCGCGACATCACCGCCTTTTTCCGGCAGAAACCGGCCCATCAGACTGGCAGCGGTGCGCCCAGCGGCGACGTTATCGACGCCCGCAAAGTGATCGCGTCGGGAGCCGGTGATATCGGAGACGAGGGTGACGGCAGCAATGCCGCTATCGGCCAGCCGATCCGCCGCTTCCACCACGTCCTCGGCATCGATGGCTACGAAGGCAACGCCTGACGGCTTTTCCTGTCGTGCCACATCCAGCGCCTGGGCAAGTGCCGCCGCATCGAAAGGCGGTACTTCGATGATGCGGATGGAAGTGCGCTCCAGATAGGAGCGCGAGGCAGCGGCCCGCACCTCGGCCCGAAGACCGGCCATGAAGGAATTGTCGTTGTTGGGCAGAATGAAGACCAGCGCATAGCTGCGCCCTTTGGCCAGATTGGCGGCGGCCATATCGCGCACATAACCCAGCTCCAAAATCGCCGCCTCGACCTTGGCACGCGTGACAGCATGCACGCCAGGACGCAGGTTGATCACCCGGTCAACGGTTGCGAGGCTAACGCCAGCTTTCGAGGCAATATCGTGAACTGTCGGCTTCATGTTTCCTCCCGGGAGGATTCCATAAAGGAGTTTTTGAGGTACGTAAATCAGAAAATGACGTACGTACCTCAAAATCGATTTGACGCAATCGTGGCCTCAGCAACCGGCAATGAAACTATAGAAAAAAACGAGCAGATCGTTTATGGGAGTATTGTGACTTTAAACGGAGTAGATGCTGTGAGCATCGTGGCACAAAATTTCGGTGGACGTATTATCTCTTCCGAAAAATTTCCCGAACTGAAAACGTTGCTCGCGCGTATTCAGGACGCCTATGATCCCATCGACGTCGTTCTCTACGGTAGCCAGGCGAGGGGCGAGGCGACTGCGCAAAGCGATTGGGACCTGAAGATCATCGTGTCTGATGAAGCGTCCGAAAACCTTTTTTCACCGATGTTCGGATGGCGCGTCCAGGAAGGGTCAGGCGTTTACGCGGACCTATCCTGCGTCCGCGTGTCAGACTTCCAATCGGATTTGGCCGTTGCGAACTCTGCAGCAAGCCACATGGTTGACGACGGAATTGTGCTCCGTGTCGGCTGAACTGCATATCGCTAATGCCCTGCGTTTGGCTCATGCAGACCTGGAGGCAGCTGAAATGCTGGCTGCCAAACAGAACAGAAACGATGCCTATCATGCCCAGCAGGCAGTGGAGAAAATTCTCTTGTCGCTGTTGACGTCGGAAGGCATCAGGGCGGAAAGACGCGACTCCCATCGTCTTGATGTTCTGCGCGATCTTTTGCCGGACGAAAATCCTTTCAAAGAGAGATTTCGGTCACTGACCTTTCTGACTATCTATGCCACGACTTACCGCTATCCCAAGGATGCCGGCCGTATGCCTGCGAGAGCGGAAAAGGATGAACTCGATTTCGCCATGAAGGCTGCTGGAGACATATTGGCCGAGGTTGCCGCCCATTTTGGTGTCATGCTCGCTGACTCCGATAAAGTTCCCGCTACGACATCTGCTGCACCTCGAAAGTAAGTCTGTTGGGACGCTATCAAAACAAAGGGCCGCCATTTCTGGCGACCCTTAGCGCTGCGGTGGATGGGAGGAAATTAGTGGCCGGCGTCCGGGGGTGGGGCGGCTTTGGGTTTGTTGATCAGGAGGGTGAGCAGGATCAGGCCGCTGAACAGGATGGTCAGTGCCAGGAACACATCGGCAAAGGCCTGAAGCCATGCCTGTTGTGACACCACGCCGACGAGTTTCTTGACGGCGACGGAGGTGCCGTCCATGCCGTAGGAATCATAGTTGGCGCCAACGCTGTTCAGCCATTCCAGTGCTGCCGGGTTGCTGTAGTTCACATGTTCGGCAATGCGGAAATAGTGGTCGTCCGTGCGCTGGCTGAGCATGGTGTTGATGACCGCAAGACCAACCGCGCCGCCGAGGTTACGGGTGAGGTTGAAGAGGCCAGACGCATTCTTCATGCGGGCGGGCGGCAGGGTGCCGAGCGCGATGTTGTTGATTGGCACCATACACATCATCAGCCCGAATCCGCGCAGGATTTGCGGGATCAGCAGCTCGTAGAAATCCCAGTCGGCAGTAACATGGGTCATGATCCATGTGCCGGAGGCAAAGCTGATGAAGCCGATGACCATCATGACGCGCAGGTCGAGCTTGGTGGAAAGTTTGCCCGCAATGGGCGCGGTGAAGAACATGGCAAGACCCGAGACGAACATCGTCTCGCCGATCATGAGCGCATCGTAGCCGCGCACGCGCCCGAGATAGAGCGGATACATATAGGTCAGGCCGTAAAGGCCGATGCCCATAACGAAGGAAAACAGCGAGCCGATGGAGAAGTTTCGGTCCGCGAAGGCCTTGAGGTCCACGACTGGGAAATCCACCTTGAAGGCACGCCAGAAAAACACGACGCCACCGATGGTCATGGCAAGCGCACCGATCACGATGTGGCTATCGTTGAACCAGTCGTTGTTGTTGCCCTCTTCCAGCACATATTCCATGGAGCCCAGGAAGACGCCCATGGATATCAGGCCCCACCAGTCGAACTTCTTCATCAAGGACCGTTCGGGCTTGTCGAAGTCGATGAAGTTCCATGTGACGATGGTGACGATGATGCCGGGGATGATGTTGACGAGGAACAGCCAGTGCCAGGAAAACGCATTGGACAGATAACCGCCGACTGTCGGGCCGATGGTGGGGGCCAGCGTCGCCACGAGGCCGATGATGGGGGACACCACCGCCCGCTTGGAGGGCGGGAAGATGGTGAAGGCGGCGGCAAAGACGGATGGGATCATGCCGCCGCCTATGAAGCCCTGTATGGCGCGGTACACGATCATCTGGTCGATGTTCGTCGCGGTCGCACACAGGGCGCTGGAAAGGGTGAAGCCGGCGGCGCAGGTGGCAAACAGCACCCGCGTCGACAGGATACGCGCCAGCGTTCCCGACAGCGGAATCATGATGACTTCCGCAATCAGATAAGAGGTCTGTACCCAGGCGATTTCATCGGACCCGGCACCCAGACCGGCCTGAATTTCCGCCAGGGATGCCGACACGATCTGGATATCGAGGATCGACATGAACATGCCGAACACCATCGCAAAGAATGCGATGAGGCGTCTGCGATCCATCGGGGGATCGACCGCCGCGGCGTTGCCGCCCGCCATATTGGCTGTTGCCGCCATGATCTTGGTCCTTAGAGCAGTTCCGGCAAAAGCGTGATGCGGCTTTGGCTGCGGAACTGCGTGAAAACAACGTTACTTCGACTGGGCCTGCGCCGTTTGGCTATTGTCCGGTGCTGTGCGGGTATCGACATCGACAACCACGCTCAGACCAGCGCGCAGCTTGTGCTTGGCCAGATCTTCCTTGGAAAAGACGATGCGAACCGGCACGCGCTGAATGACCTTGGTGAAGTTGCCCGTGGCATTTTCGGGTGGCAGCAGCGAGAAGACCGAGCCGGAGGCTGGCGAAATCGACTGAACGGTGGCCTGAATGTCGTGGTCGCCGAAGGCGTCGACATGGACGCGCACCTTGGAGCCGGGCTCGATCTTGGCGAGCTGCGTTTCCTTGAAGTTGGCGTCGATATAGAGATCGTCCATCGGAACCAGCGATGCAAGGCGCTTGCCGACGGAGACGAGATCACCCGTCTGGACGGCGAGATTGCCGATGACGCCATCATAGGGGGCGCGCAGAACGGTGAAGGACAGGTCGCGGGCAGCCTTGTCGCGGGAAATTTCCAGCGACTTGACCGATCCTTCGGCTTCCTTGCGCTGGGCTCTGAGCAGATCAATATTTGCTTGCGCGGATACGACGCTGGCTTCACCGGCAACCAGATTGGCCTTGGCCTGTTCCATGGCGATCTGGGCATTGTCCGTCGAAGCGACGGTGCCGACAGCCTTGGACTGAAGTTCGCTGGCGCGCTTCAGATTTATGTCTGCACCGCGCAGGGCGGCATCCAGAGAACCCTTCTGGGCAACGGCTTGCGCAAGAGATGCTTCGGCCCCGGCGATTTGCGCATCGATACGGTTGAGCGAAAGCTGTTGTGTCTGAAGCTGGGCTTCGGCCTGCTCCAGAGCATTGCGATAATCGCCATCATCCAGCGTGACCAGCGTGTCGCCTGCCTTCACTTCCTGGTTGGCGACAACATCGACCTTGGCGACGTAGCCGGAAACCTTGGGCGCAATGACGGCAATGTCACCCTGCACATAGGCATCGTCAGTGGAAATGAGGAAACGTCCGTCCGTCCAGTATTGATAGCCATACCAGCCACCGGCGGCCAGAAGTGCAACGGCCACCACGGGCAAGACGAAGGATCTGCCCTTCTTCTTTTCAGGTGCGGCGGGCTGAGCGGGTGCAGCAGGCTGCTGAGCCTCTGCTGGCTTTGCCTCGTCAGCCCGGGCTTCGGTTTCATCTGGCGAATTCACTGCGCGGACTGCACCGCTTTTCTGGGCCGACATGGTAACACCACTTACTGTGAAAAAAGAGATAACTTCGAACTGAACCGTTCGGTTCGATTGACTTAATCTTTTTTCTATCACATATCAAGTGACATCGAACCGATTGGTTCGATATATTGAATCGAATCTAAAACCGATTGGCGGATCGACGCGTGACCGAAGACAAGACCATGGAGGATATCTACACCGCTTCTCCTGCGGGACGCTTTGCTGCGGGCGAAGACCCGGCCAAGCGCGAGCAGATTCTGGACGGTGCATGGCGGGTGTTCAAGCAAAAGGGCTTCGATGCCGCCAGCATGAACGATATTACCCGCGAAGCCTCTGTTTCCAAAGGTACAATCTACGTTTACTTCCAGAACAAGGACGAACTTTTCGCGGCCCTGATCGACCGGCACCGGGCGGAATTTGCCCACTCCATGCGCGATATTCTGGCTGGCACCGAAGAGGTGCGCGATGGGCTTTGGCAGTTTGGCGACGCGTTTATTCACAAGGTGACATGCACTGACATGATACCTGCCATGCGCTCAGTGCTTGGCGTGATCGACCGCATGCCGAAGCTGTCGCAACGCTTCTTCGTGGCGGCACCAAATAATGTGCGTGTCGTTCTGCGCGATTTTCTGCAGCATCATGTCGAGCAGGGCACATTGGTTATCAGTGATGTGGACCTTGCCGCGCGCCAGTTCATCGAGCTTGCCACCGGCACGTTCTTCAAGATGCGGCTTTTTGGCGAACTCAACGGCGAAACGCCGCCGGAAGAAGCCGACCGTGTCCTTTCCAGCGCCATCGACGTTTTTATGGCGGCCTACGGAACCAAGGCCGCCTGAACCCATTCAGCATCCGGGTTTCTCGCAATGCGCGAAATATCGGGAAATTAAAGCGAAACACATCTGTCACACGCTTGTTTCTCGCGCATTCGAATATAAACCTACATCGTTTCGAATTGTCGAAGCTGGATAGCTGAAAAGGAAAACAGGCCCGATGGACTCCATTGTCCCTCTATTGACAGACCCCGCCGCGTGGGTGGCGCTCGTCACACTTATCGTCATGGAGGTCGTGCTTGGCATCGACAACCTGATTTTCATCTCCATCCTGACCAACAAATTGCCTGAGCATCAACGCGAAAAAGCCCGCAAGATCGGTATCGGTCTGGCGCTGATCATGCGTCTCGGCCTGCTCGGCACCGTTGCCTGGATCGTGCAGCTCACAGAGCCGGTCTTTGAAGTTTTCGGTCAGGGCTTCTCCTGGAAGGACCTCATCCTCATCGGTGGTGGCCTCTTCCTCGTCTGGAAGGCGACCAAGGAAATCCACCACAATGTGGACCCGGAAGACCACAAGGAAGACATGGTCGGCGGTGCTGCTATCACCAGCTTCTCGGCTGCCATCGTTCAGATCCTGCTGCTCGACCTCGTCTTCTCGGTAGACAGCATCATCACCGCCGTGGGCATGACCCCGCACGTTCCGATCATGGTCGTCGCCGTCGTCTTTGCCGTCACCGTCATGCTTTTGGCCGCAACGCCGCTGGCCAACTTCATCGAAAAGAACCCGACCATCGTCATGCTGGCACTCGCCTTCCTGTTGATGATCGGCACGACGCTGATTGCCGAAGGCATGGGCTTCCATGTTCCCAAGGGCTACGTCTACGCCGCAATGGCCTTCTCGGCGCTGGTGGAAGTGCTGAACATGGTGTCGCGAAATGCGCGCAAGAAGAAAAAGGGCACAGTGCATTAAATGCGCTGAGTCAATCTGAGACTATGAAAGGCCCGCGTCATGCGGGCCTTTTACGACTGACAATGTTGATTTGAAAATTGAAGTCTCTTCTTTTTCCGTCATTCCGGCCTTGAGCCGGAATCCAGCAGCGGCGCGAAAGAGTCCTCTGACCTGACAGACGTCAGGTCACTGGATCCCGCATCAAGTGCGGGATGACGGCGTAGTTGCGGAGGTGAAGAATGGCCTTTGTCATCAAGACCGATATTCCGGACCCGAGCGCGAAGACACTCACATTCCCGGCGCAGAAAACCATGTATGGCGGCAAGCATATTGCCAAAGGCGATACGATCTTTCTGTTCGCGAGTGAGAACGAAGGCGGGCACGGGCTGGTCGCCGTGGGCATCGTTGAGAGTGCAGAACCCGTGGCCAAGAAGCCCGGCATTGACCGGCAGACACCGCGCGTGAGCATCACCGTGAGGTGCACGGCACTGGCGACGCAGCCTCTGGGCCGCACCCAACTCAAGCCGTTCAACGATTGGGACGATGGCAAGCCGGAGACGGAACTGAATTTCAAACTCTACCGGCAGGCGACCAACAAGATCGTCGGGATTTCGGAAAAGGCCACCGTTTTGCTCGATGGCTTCTTCATTGAAAATGCTGCAAAAATCAAAAGATGATACCGAGAATAAAACATCCCCACTGTGCAGGAACTGGCGACAGGGTCTTGCGTTCTTGATCTCACATCATGCAAGGGAAGACAGGCTTTTCGTTTTCCGCTTCCGAAAGTAAATCCGCCACATGACCATCGAGCAGATCCTAGCCTTTAGCGTGATCGCCGGAATGATGGTCGCATTCATCATCGACAAGTTCCGATATGACGTGGTGGCATGCAGCGCTCTTCTGATTGCAGTGGCACTTGGCGTCGTTCCCTTCGACAAGGCGTTTTCCGGCTTCTCGGACGATATCGTCATCATCGTCGCCAGCGCGCTGATCGTCAGCACCTCGGTGGCGCGATCGGGCATCGTGGATACCACGATCAAGAAATACTTCCCGGAAATGCGCTCCAAGCACCTGCAACTGGCCTTCCTGATGATTGTGGTTGCCGTGATGTCGGCCTTCATCAAGAATATCGGCGCGCTGGCGATCATGATCCCTGTCGCATTCCAGTTCGCCCGCAAATCCGGCAGTCCGGTTTCCTATTACCTGATGCCGATGGCATTTGCGGCTTTGCTGGGCGGGTTGATGACGCAGATCGGCACCTCCCCCAACATCGTGGTGTCGCGCCTTCGCGAGGAAATGACCGGCCAGAGCTTTTCCATGTTCGATTTCACGCCGGTGGGCGCAACACTGGCCGTGGTCGGCATCGCCTTCCTGACCTTCGGTTACAAGCTGCTTCCGGCCCGCGCCAAGGATGGCACCTCTGTCGAGGATATCATGGAAGAGGCGAGCTATGCCGCCGAAGCGACGCTGCCCGCCGAAAGCCTGATGATCGGCAAGACGCTGGGCGATCTGCTCAAGCAGGCCGATGGTGACGTGATTGCCAATACCATCATTCGCGGCCACCGGCGTGTCTCGCCCTTTCCTGATGTGACGCTGAAAGCAGGCGACACCATTCTTCTGGAGGGGACGTCCGAAGGGCTGGACCGCATCGTTTCCAATGCAAAGCTGACACTATCCGGCAAGCCAATTACCGAAAACGGCCAGAAGACCGTCGATCTCATCGCCATGGAAGCCGTGATCAGCAACGAGTCGCTTTTGAGCGGATTGTCGGCCCGCGAACTCGCCCTGTCCTACACGCGCGGCGTCAACCTCATCGCGGTCAGCCGACGCGGCCACCGCGTCAATGAGCGGTTGAGCGACCTGACGCTGAAAGCGGGCGACGTGATCGTGCTACAGGGATCACGCAAGACACTGCCCATGGTGCTGCGCGAGTTTTCGCTGTTGCCGCTGGCGCAGCGTGAAATTCTGCTGGGCGTGCAGCGACGTGCCTTCATTCCCGTCATTATTCTGGCGGCGGCCATGCTGGCGGCGGCAACCGGTATTGCGCCGGTGGCGGTATCCTTTTTTGCTGCCGCTTTTCTGATGATCCTCGTCGGCGCCATTCCGCTGACGGAGGTCTATAAATCCATCGACGGGCCGATCCTCGTGATGCTGGCGGCCCTCATTCCCGTCAGCGATTCCCTTCGGTCCACCGGCGCCAGCGACCTTATTGCCGGATGGCTGGGCCATGCCGCACAGGGCCTGCCACCTTTCGCCGCACTTGGCATGATCCTGCTGACGGCCATGGCCGTGACACCCTTCCTCAACAATGCCGCAACCGTGCTGGTGATGGGGCCGATTGCGGCGGGATTTGCGACGACGCTGGGTTTTCGCCCGGAAGCCTTCCTGATGGCGGTTGCCATCGGCGCAGGCTGCGACTTCCTCACCCCCATTGGCCACCAGTGCAACACGCTTGTCATGGGACCGGGCGGTTACAAGTTCAGCGACTATCCGCGCCTTGGGGCTCCGCTGTCGATCATGATCGTCATCGTTTCCATTCCCATGCTGCTCTATGTCTGGCCAGTCTAAAGACCAGTCTAGGGCAGGCCAAAACAACCTAATTTTCTTGACGCATGCGGCTGAATGTGGCCTAAGCCATCACAACAGGAAACTGTGGGATGGCAGCGTCTTCAGCCGTATTTCCGCTTTTTCCATGCATTCAACAACACATCAGTGACACGTGGCTTGCCGCGTATCACGCTGCGTCAGCACGAGTGAATTCAATGACCACTTCCGGCGTCCGCGTCCGTATCGCACCTTCCCCCACCGGCGAGCCGCATGTCGGCACCGCTTACATCGCGCTTTTCAACTACCTGTTTGCCAAGAAGCATGGTGGTGAATTCATTCTGCGCATCGAAGATACCGATGCCACGCGCTCCACGCGCGAATATGAAGAAAAGGTGCTGGAAGCGCTGAAATGGACCGGCCTGACATGGTCTGAAGGCCCTGATGTTGGTGGCCCTTACGGTCCTTACCGTCAGTCCGACCGCAAGGACATGTACCAGCCTTTCGCCGACGAGCTGCTGGAAAAAGGCCATGCCTTCCGCTGTTTCTGCACGGCCGAGCGCCTGACGGAAATGCGCGAGGCGCAGCGCGCCGCTGGCAAGCCACCGAAATATGATGGTCTCTGCCTGCATCTGAAGGCCGAGGAAGTTACGTCTCGCATGGCAGCTGGTGAAGCAACTGTCGTGCGGATGAAAATCCCGACCGAAGGCTCCTGCGATTTCACCGATGGTGTTTATGGTGATGTTTCGATCCCTTGGGACAGCGTTGACATGCAGGTTCTGATGAAGGCCGATGGCATGCCGACCTATCACATGGCCAATGTCATCGATGACCATTTGATGAAGATCACGCATGTGGCGCGCGGCGAAGAATGGCTGGCATCCGTGCCGAAGCACATTCTGCTGTACCGTTATTTCGGTTGGGACCAGCCGACATTCATGCATCTGTCCTTGATGCGAAATGCCGACAAATCCAAGTTGTCGAAGCGCAAGAACCCGACCTCGATTTCCTATTATTCCGCCCTCGGCTACCTGCCGGAAGCGCTGATGAACTTTCTCGGCCTGTTCTTCATCCAGATCGGCGAAGGCGAAGAGCTTTTGACCATGGACGAGCTGGCGGGCAAGTTCGACCCGGAAGCGCTGTCCAAGGCCGGTGCCATCTTCGACATTCAGAAGCTGGACTGGCTGAATGGCCGCTGGCTGCGTGAGAAGCTGACACCGGAAGAGTTCATTGCCCGGACGCTGGAATGGGCGATGGAAAATGCACGTCTGACGGAAGGCTTGAAGCTCTCTCAGAGCCGTATTTCCAAGCTGGGCGATCTGCCGAACCTTGCTGGCTTCCTGCTGTCGAGCGATGTCGGCCTGACGCCTGCTTCTTTCGCTGGCCTGAAGAGCAAGCCGGAAGAAATCCACGAAATCCTGACCACAGTTGCCGCCGATCTGGAAAAAATGCCAGACTGGACGCTGGAATCCATCGAAGCGGAATTGCGCGATGTGGCTGAGCGGACAGGCAAGAAGCTGCGCGTGGTGACGCCGCCGCTGTTTGTTGCGATGTCTGGTTCCTCGCGGTCGCTGCCGCTGTTCGACAGCATGGCGGTGCTGGGCCGTTCCGTGGTGCGCCAGCGGTTGAAGGTGGCGATTGCGGTTGCGGCGACGATGGTTGGCGCTGGAAGCTAAAGGCGACGGGCGGTTTCGATTTAGCTCCGCCCACCCCCACGGTCGTCATCCTCGGGCTTGACCCGAGGATCTACGCCGGGGGCTCAGGCATAGACCTTGAGAAAGCCGCACGGTGGTTAGATCCTCGGGTCAAGCCCGAGGATGACGACCGAGAGGCCCGAGAATGACGACGGTGGGCGATTGACCCAAAGATAACGATGCGGAGAGTGTGGGCGCGCAGGCAAAGACGACCGCACCAAACAGAACAACACAGCCCGAAAAAGGCCCCGATGATGACCGACAAGACACCCGAAACGACCGCTCTTTCCTCCGACGTAACCGAAGTCCGCCGCCAGAAGCTGGCGATGCTGCGTGAGAAGGTTGGCGATGTCTATCCCGCCCATTTTCACCGCACGCTGACCAATGCCGAGCTGGCGGAAAAATATGCCGAGATCGAGCCTGACGTCGAAACCGGCGATACCGTCACCGTTGCGGGTCGTGTTTATTCCAACCGCAATTCCGGCATGTTCATGGATATCCATGACGCCTCCGGCAAGGTTCAGATTTTCTCCCACAAGGACACGACGCCGCAAGAAGCCCGTGATCTGCTCCCGATGATCGATATCGGCGACATCATCGGCGTGACCGGCAAGGTGCGCCGCACCAAGCGTGGCGAGCTGACGATCAATGCCGAAGAAATCACCATGCTGACCAAGTCTCTGCTGCCGATGCCGGAGAAGTGGAGCGGGATTTCCGATATCGAAATCCGTTATCGCAAGCGCCATCTGGATATTCTCTCGAACGAGGAATCCAAGCTACGTTTCCAGCAGCGGTCCAAGATCATTTCCGGCATTCGCCGCTTCATGGAGGAAGAAGCCTTCCTCGAAGTCGAGACGCCGATGTTGCAGACCGTCTATGGCGGCGCGACGGCTGATCCGTTCAAGACCTTCCACAACACGCTGAAGATGGACATGTATCTGCGCATTGCGCCGGAATTGTTCCTGAAGCGCGTGCTGGTGTCGGGCCTGTCGGACAAGGTGTTCGAAATCAACCGTAACTTCCGCAATGAAGGTGTTTCCACCCGGCACAATCCGGAATTCACCATGATGGAATGCTACTGGGCCTATGCCGATTACGAAGACATTATGGGTCTTGTGGAACGCCTGTTCGAAACGCTGGCCATTGCCATCCATGGCACGACCGAGCTTGAATTCCAGGGCAAGACGATTTCCTTCAAGGGTCCGTTCAAGCGCGTGCCGATGCCGGATGCGGTGAAGGAAGCAACGGGCATCGACTTCCTGGCCATCAAGACCGACGAAGAAGCCCGCGCTGCCGCCAAGGCCGCCGGTTTCGAAGTCGAGAAGGATGCGACATGGGGCGAATGCCTGGCCTTCATCTTTGAAGAAAAAGTCGAGGGCACGCTGATCCAGCCAAGCCACGTCACGCATTTCCCGAAGGACATCTCGCCCTTCGCCAAGGAAGTGCCGGGCGAGCCGCGTCTGGTGGAGCGTTTCGAGAGCTATTGCAACGCCTGGGAGGTGGGCAACGCATTCTCCGAGCTCAACGACCCGGAAGAGCAACGCAAGCGCATGGTCGAACAGCTGGAACAGGCGCATGCCCGCGGCGAAAAGGACAAGCAGCTGGACGACGAGTTCCTCGACGCCATCGACCAAGGCATGCCGCCCGCCGGTGGCCTCGGCATCGGCGTGGACCGCCTGATCATGCTCTTGACCAACGCACCGTCCATCCGCGACGTCATTCTCTTCCCGGCCCGCCGCCAGAAGGCGGATTGATCAGCTTGTAGGCTTTGCCATTGATGAGGACAGGAATGCGCGATCTTTCTACATTCACCGGATGCCCGGCACCACAGCCAGTGACGCTGGAAGGCCGGTTCGTGACGGCGGTGCCGTTCGATCGCGCGGCCTATCTCGAAAAACTGTGGGATGCGCTTGGCGGGCTCGGCATCAATGATCTGCTGAAATATTTCCCGCAGGATGGCTTTCTCAATTCGCAGGCTTTCGGCGACTGGATCGAAGGTGCGCAGAGCGCCTTCGGCTGGGTGACGCTGGTCTTCATCGAAAACGCCACCGGCGAGGTGGTGGGCATGGCCAGCTACATGCGGCCAGACCCGAAGAACGGTGTGGTGGAAGTGGGCTCTGTTGCCCATGGCGCAAAGATGAAGCGTTCGCCGCTGGCAACCGAAGCGCATTATCTCATGGCACGCCATGCGTTCGATGATCTCGGTTATCGCCGCTACGAGTGGAAATGCCACAATGAAAACGAAGCGTCCAAAGCGACTGCCAAGCGTTACGGCTTTCTGTTCGAAGGCGTGTTTCGCCAGCACATGATCTCCAAGGGAGCCAACCGCGATACGGCGTGGTTTTCGATGATCGACAGCGAATGGCCGCTGATCAGACAATCGTTCGAGGCATGGCTGGCACCTGAGAATTTCGACGCTGATGGGGTTCAGAAGCAGAAGCTCGAAGATATACGTGCAGGGCTTGCGGCATGAACGGTTCCGGCACCAACAAATCCGCCGCCATCGCCGCCATCGCCATCATCCTCGGCTTCGGTCTGCTGTTCTTCATCCTGCCGACGGTGACGCTATGGCTGGCCAACCACTATTCGGTCTGGGTAGCGGCGGTGTTCGATGCCATCGCTGTGCTGGCATTTTTCCTGATCTTCTGGCTGCGGGCACGCTATCAGCGGCGGCATCGCTAGGGAGTACCGATCAACGATCTTCGAAAGGACATTCATGGCTCTGTTCAAATTCCTCACCGGCTTGTTTGGCTCAAAAGAAGAAAACAAAGCGCCTGATCTAAACGGGCGTGAGGCGGAGTTGACCGCTGCTGAAGAAGAGCAGTGGGACGAACAGTTTTTCGAAGAAAGTTGCCGCAAGCGCGATCAGTTCTGGGCGGCTGTTGGGCACGTCGAAACCGATGTGCTCTCTCATCTCATCAGCCCATCGTTTACGGGTGGTGCAGAGTGGCCAACGACACGCCAAGCCTATCGCGTGATACGTCGGAAAAACACGATCATCATCGCAACGGACGGGCTATCAGACCCGTTTCGTGGGGTCTCGGGCGGCGAAAACGGCTTCGAGCTGGAACTGTTCATCGAGACGCCCGATATCTATCCTGCTGACGCCGGGCAGACCGGAGATATCAGCAGCATTGGCAAAAGCTGGGCATTCGAAATTCTCCAGAATGTTGCAGGGACTGTGGCCGGTGCCGGTGGTATCAACGGGCAGCTGGATCGTTACACTGTCCTATCGGTTGAAGTTCCTGGTGTGAGCCAGTCTCATGCCGTGCAGACGCAGGTGCCGAAGCGCTTCATCACCGACGATGATTGCATCGGTATTCTGATCGGCGCGCCGCAGCCGAATTTTCCGACCGAGATTGCCGATATGCCGCTTTCACCGGTCAGGATCGTCCCAATCGCCATCATAACCGCCGCGGAACTGAATCATATTCGTGCCAACGGTGCCAATGAGCGCATTGCTCTGGCGCAAAAGCTTGCAGAGATTGGCATCGGCAATGTCAGCGCCTTCCTGCGTCCGGATGCGCTCTAAGCATTTGCCTTAAACCTGAAGCGATGCACCCAGCAAGGCGAGGCCCATCAGCAAGACGAACAGCGCGCCTGCGATTTCTATGCCGTTGGTGATGCGTGACGCCTTTGTGCTGCCGGAGCCAGCGAGGCGGACCGCGACGTCTTTTGCTTTCACGGCCAGAATGGCGAGGGCCGAAACGGTGATGGCGGTGCCGATGGACATGGCCAGCACCGAGAGGACGCCGCCCATCAACAGGCCGTTCAACACGGAAAAGCTCATGACAATGATGGCGCCGGAGCAGGGGCGCAGGCCGACGGCGATAATGGCCGACCATGCTTCTGCCAGGCTGAAATTGCGCGATTGCAGCAGCGATGGGTCTGGCGCGTGGGCCTTGCCGCAGGCGTTGCAGATGTCACCGCTGCCGCTCTGTTCGTGATCGTCAAAGACGGGCTGGCCCTGAAAGCGAAGGCCGCTGCCCATTCCGGTTCTCAACGAGGCTGTTCTGGCAGGGGCGGCGGTTTCGAGCGCGAGTCCAGGGGCCGGTTCTGCCCTCACCATCAGGCTACGCAGCTTGCGAAACAGCAGCCATGCGCCAAACAGCGCCACCATGGCAAAGCTTGCGATTTCCATGGCCTGCGTGGCCTTGGTCATTGTGATGGAGGTGCCGCGCAGCACCAGATAGGCCGCGCCGACAAGCGCAATGGCGACAGCGCCTTGCAGCAGGGCGGAAATGAAGGAAATGACGATGCCGCGTTTCAGCTGCGTCTCATTGGCAATCATATAGGACGAGATGACCGCCTTGCCGTGACCGGGGCCTGCGGCGTGGAAAACGCCATAGGCAAAGGACAGGCCGATCAGCGAGGTCAGCGCCCACGGGTCTTCCCGCATCGCCTTCAGCGCGCCGGTCAGCGCCCGGTAGAAGGTTTGCTGGTGAACGTTGATCCACTGAAAGAGTGGAGCGAGCGGCCCGCCGATGGAGATGGAGGGTTCCGCCGAGCCGATGCCGAGGGGGGACTGGGCGTGGGCGGTGGAGAGGGTGAGGAAAAATACTGCGCACGCGATAAGAAGAAGGCGAGCGGCTGTGGAGGCTTTTATGAAACAACTCAGCTTGGGGCTTACCCCCCTCTGCCCTGCCGGGCATCTCCCCCTCAAGGAGGGAGATCGACCTGTGGTTACCCGGTTGCCCATCTCAAACGCTGCGGATGGGCGGTGGAGCTCACGCCCAGCCAATCTCCCCACCTGTGGGGGAGATGCCCGGCAGGGCAGAGGGGGCTGGCTGTTGGCGCTGACGGACACTTGCGCGCGAAACGCGCTTATGACCCTCAGCATGACAGCTCCAGCCGTGTCGCAAAGAGTTTCGTCATATCCGTGCCGGTGGGGTCGTTGAAGAAGGCGTCGGTGAGGTTGTTCTGGTTCTGGGCGATGATCTCATCCGGATCGGGGCGCACGACCTTGTGCTTGCAGGCAGCCAGATGCGGGCCCTTGACGACGATGTCGGTGTCCTTGGCGAAGTCGATGGCCGTGTACATGGTCGGGTCCCATGCGCCGAAGGTAAGCGTGCCCTTGACCGGCAAAGGCTTCTGCGGCTTGACGGAGAAGAACATCAGGATCTGATTGTCCTTGTAATCGACATGGATGGCATCCGGCTTGCCAAAATCCACGGCTTTGCCGTTCTGGGTGATGAAGGTGTAATAGGAAAATTCGGCCAGCGACTCATGGACGGTATTGCCGATTTCGGTCAGCTCTTCCTTGTCCAGCTTGGCATCGCTGTTCTTGTCGTAATCCAGCACCACGCTTGCGGAAAACATTTCGTCGAAGCGCCAGATATTGCGCACTTCCTGTATGGTGCCGTCCGATCCCTCAATGATTTCCATGCGGGCTTCGGCAAAGATGTGAGGGTGCGCCATGGCGGAAAAGGGTGCAAGGCAGGCGGACAGGCATGCAGCCAGTGGTAAGATCACGTTTTTCATGGATGTCTGACTGTCTCGACTATCGAATCTGGTTTCTGAGTTTAGCGCCAAATGGGACCGAATTTCGGCTTAGCTCAACATCGGCTCGAAGATCACGCGTTCTTCCGGAACCAGTTGGCGAGATAGTCCACGAAGCTGCGCACCTTGGCGGGCAGGTAGCGACGGTGCGGATAGACGGCGTAGATACCGCGGTCGCGGGAGATATAGTCGTCGAACAGGGTCACGAGTTCGCCGGACTGGATATGGGGTTTGGCGATGAAGTCAGGCACGATGGCGATGCCGAGACCGGAGCGGGCGGCGCGCAGCGTGGCTTGCGGGCTGTTGACTTCAATCGGGCCGGTAATCGCCACCGAATTGGTGCCGCCGCCGGGTTCGAAATAGCGGATGTGGTTCTGGAAGCGGGAATTGGTATCGACGATGCAGGGTACCTTGCCCAAATCCTGCGGCGAATTCAGCGGGCCATGGCGATCCACGAAATCAGGTGTGGCCACGGCATAGACCCGGAAGTCGGCCAGCTTCTTGGCAATCATACCGGAATCTTCGAGCTTCGTGATGCGGATGGCCATATCGAAGTTTTCTTCGATCAGGTCCACGAATCGATCCTCCGCAACGATCTCCATCGACAGTTCCGGGTTTTCCTTGGCGAAATCAATGAGGCTCTGGCCGATTTCCGCATCGATGAAGGTGCGGGGCACCGATAGCCGCAGCTTGCCTTTCAGGTCCGCATTGTTCTCGCGCACGAGGTCGGCGAGGTTGTCGATTTCCTTCAAGATGTCGGAGGCGGTGCGATAGTAGGTGTGACCTGCTTCGGTCATGGAAAACTGCCGGGTGGTGCGGTTGAGAAGCAGCGCGCCGAGATCATCCTCCAGTTCCCGCACATATTTCGACAAAAGGGCCTTGGAACGCCCGGTTTTGCGGGCAGCGGCGGAAAAACCTTCCGCTTCGACAACATCGATAAAGGCTCTGATGCGGGTGAGGGTGTCCATCGAAGTCTCCTGTTTGTTCCACATAATTGAACGCTTGAGCCTCAGCGTTCAAGAATAAAAGTGTGTGCTGAAAAAATCCGCATCATGATGAAAAATTCCCTTGATTATGACTGCGAATATTCTTATCTCCCGGTTGCCCAAAGTCGCACGTGCCCATGTGTGTCCGCCGAGTCCTCGATGTGGTGAGGAAATCGGTAAGGTACCTGGAATTAACCCCTCCAGTCGCTATTCCGGCCAACCGGAAAATGCGAGGACATACGAAGCAACGACGGTGCGGGCCTTTCTGGTTCTCTGCCGGCTTTCCATCAGCCGGGGTACTGAAGAGGCACACCATCATTGCCGTAAGTGCGGTTGGGAATATTCCCTCCAATCCCATGGCAGACAAAGCCGAATAATGCTCTGGCAGGGCGTTGTTCATATTTGCGCCTTGAGCGTATGCAAATGATTCTGCGCCTCCACCGGCTGAATCGTCGCGCATATCTTGAGCGCCCTTTGTCCTCCGGAATTTTTCCGGAGTCGGAACATTCGAGGGAATATAACGATGACGACTGCACGCATCCTCGACTTCATCAAGACCCGCCGTCCAGAAGGTCCCTGCCTTGTGGTTGACCTAGACGTCGTGCGCGATAACTTCCACGCGTTCCGGCACGCCCTGCCAAACAGTGCGATCTATTATGCCGTCAAGGCAAACCCGGCTCCTGAAATCCTGAAGCTGCTGGCTGGCCTCGGCTCCAACTTCGATTGCGCCTCCGTGGCTGAAATCCAGATGGCGCTCGATGCCGGTGCGACCTCCGACCGTATTTCCTACGGCAACACCATCAAGAAGGAACGCGATGTTGCGCGCGCTTTTGCGCTCGGCATTGATCTCTTCGCCGTGGATAGCCATGAGGAAGTCGAGAAGGTTGCCCGTGCAGCCCCCGGCGCCCGCGTATTCTGCCGCGTTCTGACCGATGGCGAAGGCGCCGAGTGGCCGCTGTCGCGCAAGTTCGGCTGCGTTCCGCAGATGGCTGTCGATGTTCTGGTCTATGCTCACCAGCTGGGTCTGGAATCCTACGGCGTTTCCTTCCACGTAGGCTCTCAGATGATGAACCTCGACGCATGGGATGCGGCTCTGGCCGATGCCAAGCGCGTGTTCGGCTCGCTGGCTAAGCAGGGCATCCACCTGCAGATGGTCAACATGGGCGGCGGTTTCCCGACGAAGTACCTGCGTGACGTGCCTGCTGCTGAAGAATATGGCCATGCCATCGACACAGCGCTTCGCAAGCACTTCGGTAATCAGATTCCGAAGACCATCATCGAGCCCGGCCGCGGCATGGTCGGCAATGCCGGTGTCATCAAGGCGGAAGTCGTGCTTGTTTCGCGCAAGTCCGACAATGACAACCACCGCTGGGTGTTCCTCGACATTGGCAAGTTCGGCGGTCTGGCCGAAACCATGGACGAAGCCATTCGCTACCCGATCCGCACCGAGCGTGACGGCGACGAGATGGAGCCTTGCGTTCTGGCCGGTCCGACCTGCGACAGCGCCGACGTGCTCTATGAGAAGAACATGTACCCGCTGCCGGTTTCGCTGAGCATCGGTGACGAAGTTCTGATCGAAGGAACGGGCGCCTACACGACCACCTATTCGGCGGTCGCCTTCAACGGTTTCGAGCCGCTGAAGTCCTATGTGATCTGAGGAATTGCCGCCTGTCTGGGGCAGGCGGCTTTCGACCAGATCCTCCCGTTCCGGCTTTGCCGATAGCGCTTAGGCGCAAACCCTGCTTGCCGCATCCTCTGTCCAGCCGAGGAAGACGCGTTTAAGCGGGCCGGAACGGTCACATTCATTGTTTATCGCATGTCGTTATCGCAAACCGCTCAAGATTTTTGCGCGACGTGTTTTCATTTTAGGGTGCCGCTTTCGTGGGCGGCTTGGTAACGGGAGGCCGGGATGGCCGCTGTTCTCAACACTGTACGTGCATTCTTCACGCCGCAGACATTTCATATCGACGCTGAAAATCCGGGCGATGTCGTGGCCCGCGAAACGCTGCTGGACCGCGTCATGGGTCCGGGCCGTCGCCGCAAGTCGTCTGAAAAGCTGCGCGCTGGCCGCGTTCCCGCCGAAGGTCTGGCCCTGGTGGCCCGTGATGAGGACGGCCATGTCATCGGCACCGTGCGCCTGTGGAACGTTCAGGCTGGCGTGACCCGCGAAGGCCGCGCTGTCGATGCGCTGCTGCTCGGCCCGCTTGCCGTCGATTGCGCCCATGAGGGCAAAGGCATCGGCTCTGCGCTGATGCGCGCCGCCATCGCAGAAGCCGCCAAGCGCAACCACGGTGCCATCCTGCTGGTTGGCGATGCGCCTTACTACGAGCGCTTCGGCTTCTTCGCCGGCCACACCCAGCACCTCGTCATGCCCGGCCCGTTCGAGCGTTCCCGCTTTCTGGCGCTGGAACTGAAAAAGGACTGGCTGGACGGTGCTGCCGGAATGCTGGTGGCCAACGGGCGTAAGCTTTCCTGAGGCGATGCCGGGTGAGGGGTAATGCCCGTGCCCTCCCGGCCCGGATATACGGGCAATTTATAATGCTGAAATATCCCGGTGATGCGCTCTGCGCACGCACCTGTCGCAAAACTGTCGCTTTGATCGGCAATTTTGCGACAGGGAATTGTTCATTGGAGTTGATCTGATGATGACACCGGATGACTTGAAAATCGTGCGGCGCGCTTATGCGAAGCAGATCACGGCTGCTGTGAGAGTTGCCGATGAGCGTATCGAAGCTGCCTTTGCAGAGGTTCCGCGAGAGGATTTCCTCGGTCCCGGCCCGTGGCCAATCTTCCGGATGCGGCAGGCCTATGTTCCGACCCCTGCCGCTGATCCGGTCTACCTTTACACCGACGACATCGTTGGCATCGTGCCGGATCGCCATATCAACAACGGGCAACCGTCCCTTCATGCCTACCTGCTTTCGCAGGCCGCACCGCGAACAGGCGAACATATCGTGCATGTAGGCGCTGGTGCCGGATACTATTCTGCGATCATGGCAAACCTCGTTACCCAATCCGGCAGGGTAACGGCCATTGAGTTCGATACGGATCTGGCTGCTCGGGCACACGAAAATCTCACTTCCTGTCGGAATGTTTCCGTCATTCAGGGCGACGGTAGCTCCGTGGCTTTCGACGCAGCCGATGTGATCTATGTCAACGCTGGTGCAACGCGACCGGCGGATCTCTGGCTGGACCGGCTCAATGATGGTGGAAGGTTGATCCTGCCACTGACGACCGATCTTGGATTTACCGGCAGCAATTGGAGCAACATGCACCGTCGCGGGGCGGTGTTTCTCGTGACACGCAGCGGTGAGGAATTTCACGCGAAATGGATTTCGCCCGTGTCGATCTTTCCCTGTGAAGGGATGCGTGATGTTGAATCAGAAAGAGCGCTGGCGACGGCATTTGATAGCGGGGAATACAGGAAGGTCACGCGGCTGTATCGTGCTGACGACGTGCCATCCGACCAATGTTGGGTTCGAGCTCCCGGCTGGTGCCTCGCCTATGCTTAGGCGATTGCATGAACTGGGCCGTTTCCTTTTATCCCCCAACAAACTGCCGTTCGATCTCGATGAGTTTCTGCTTCCGCCACAGCCCGCCGCCATAACCGGTGAGGGAGCCATCTGCGCCCACCACACGGTGGCAGGGGATGATGAGGGCAATCTGGTTTGCGCCGTTGGCGCGTGCGACGGCGCGGGTTGCGGATGGTCTGCCGATGGCGCGTGCGATTTCGCTATAGCTGCGGATTTCGCCTGCGGGAATGGCGCGTAGCGCATCCCAGACATTGCGGGAGAAATCGCTGCCGTGGAGGGCCAGAGGCACGGTGAAGTCCGCCGATGTGCCGGAGAAATAATCGGCCAGCTGCGCTTCGAGGATCGCGTGCGGGTCAAGCTTGCCCACGCCGAGTTGACCCTTGGACAGGTCGAACAATTTTTTCAGCTCGCCGGAAAGCGCCTTGCGATCCGTAAATTCGAGGAGATGGATCGCGCGTTCGTCGGCGACTGCAATCATCGTTCCAAGCGGTGTCGATAGCCAGTGGGCCTGCAACAGGGCATTGTCCGCCAGCCGCCCCGGTGCCTGCCCGATGAGGCGGGAAAAGGCGGTGCGGAAAGCGGAGGGCGAGGAGAAACCCGCATCCTGCTGCGCGTCGATTACCCGTCCGCCATCGCTCAAGGTTTCGAAGCCCCGTCGCAGGCGTTCCAGCCGTGCCATTTCCAGAAAGGTCATGCCGAAGTGGCGTTTGAAACTGCGCCTGACGGTGGATGGGTCGAGGTTCATGGATGCGACATCCTGCTCGCTCCAGCGCCGCTCGGGCTGCTTCGAAAGGGCGTCCAGAAGCGTTGCGATGGCTGGGTCGGCATTGGCAGCGGGGGCGAGAGGGTGACACTTCAGGCAGGCGCGAAATCCGGCCTCCATACATTCGGCCACGCTGCAGAAGAAGCGGCAATTTTCTGGCTTCGGCTTTCGTGCGGGGCAGGTGAGGCGGCAGAAAACGCCGGTCGAGGTGACACCGACATAGGCGCGGCCATCATAGGACTGGTCGCGGGCAAGCAGCGCTTCGTAAAGGGTGGTTGTATCTGGCAGAGCGAACATCATGCCTCTTTCTACAGGCTCCCCTGCGCCAAGGCAGACGGAAATCGGGCGTCTATTGAAATAAATGCCGCATGGTCATGGCCTTTGGAACGGCTGATTTGCAATCGTCAAATCCGCCGTGTCGGGCGTGCAACAGTGTGTCTTGCGGCGCTTTGGTGTTGATCTATCTCAAACCGGTTTCTCCATGAAATCGGATAGTCCGGGCGAAAGACTATTCGATCAAGGAGAGACTATGATGAAAAACCGGAACCGGCATATCGCCACCCTGATGGCAACTGTGGCGTTGATCGTTGCTGGCACGTCTGCCATGGCGGCTGATCTGGCGCCGCTTGCACCCGCTCCCACGGCGGAAGAGGCGATTGCGGCGGCCAGCCCCTGGATGATCCGTGTGCGTGGTCTGGGTGTCATCACCCATGATAGCGGCACCATCAATGGTGTGCCGGGTGCGGGGCTTGCCTATTCCGATACGGTCATCCCGGAATTCGACGTCAGCTATTTCTTCACCGACAATATTGCCGCCGAACTCATTCTCGGCACAACTTTCTCCAAGATCAAGACGACGGGCGCGCTGGGTGAGATCGATGTGGGAAAGACATGGCTTCTGCCGCCAACTGTTACCCTGCAATATCACTTCACCAATTTCGGTGCCTTTAAGCCCTATGTTGGCGCTGGCTTGAACTACTCGCTGTTCTATCATCAGTCGGAGAAAGTCGGTTTCAGCAATCTCGACGTCAAGAATGATTTCGGTGCCGCCCTTCAGGTCGGTTTCGACTATATGGTGACCAAGAACTGGGGCGTGAACTTCGATGTGAAGAAAATCTTCCTCGAAACCAAGTGGAGCGCCGATATGGGCGGCACGCCCATCAGCGGCAAGGCCAAGCTTGACCCATGGCTGATCGGTGCGGGTGTGACCTATCGCTTCTAAGCGTTGCTAGAAGCTGCCGCTGAAGCGGGTTGAAATCGTGCTGCCGCGATACGCGGCAGTCTCGTTATATTCATCATGCAACAGGCGCGAGAATTCCACTTCCAGCTTGCGATCATGGCCCGCATCATAGGCTAACGTCGCGACGAGACGTCTTTCGCTGCTGTTGTATTCGTACAAAATCCAGTCCTTGTGGGTCCGCTCAAAAGACAGGTCGAAGCCGAGTTTCGGGGTGAGTTTGGTTTTCATGACCGCTTTCCAGCGACGCTGAAATTCGCCGAGCGAATCGTCCAGATCGTAGAGCGCGTAATCCTGCGAGAAGGCGGCGGCGAAGGCCAGCTTGTCGTTGAGTGCCCATTCGGCTTCGGCGCGCAGATAGGGGCGGGTGCGCTTGACCTTGTCGCCGATCTCATCCCCCGCAATGGTCGTCAGGCCAGCTTCCATCAGGATGGCGAGATTTTTGCCGAACTTGCGGCCATAGGCCAACGAACCGCGAAGATTGGTAGCGGGAAAGCGGTCATAGATTTGCTGCTGGCTGTCCGGTATCAGGCTGGCATTATAGGCAAGCGTTGCCCCCACTTCGCCGCCGCCAAGCGCGCGGACGTGCTCTGCCTTGAGACCGAGCAGCGCTTCATTCGCTTCCAGCCTGGCAGGCAGAAAATAGCCGGGGCGAAACCGCGCCTTGCCCTTCATGAGGCCGGTGTAGCTGGCGGTCAGTGTGTTCTTGCCGCCAAAGGCCTCCAGCGTGGCTGAGGTGGAAAGGTCGAGCTTGTGATCGAGACGGCGATAGCCGATGATCTGATCCGGCAGCTTGAGAAATATATCGCCCGCATCGCTGCGCGTGCCGCGCATCTGGGCGCTCCACTCCAGCCGGTCGGAGAGTTTCTTCGTCAGCGTGAAGTTCACCCAGCTATTATGCTCATTGGCAATGCCATAACGAGGAACGCGCACTTCCTGATGGTTGAAGGAATAGCCGAATTTGGTGCCTTCCCGCTCGATCTCGCCATCGATACCCAGCGTGGTGCGCAGGCTGAAGGCAGCTATTTTATAGGTGTCACTGAAATAGTTGGTGTCATAGGCCGCTTCCGTATCATAGGTGATGCTGGGGTCCGCAGCCGCGATGCGCGTGCAGGCACCGCAGAGGAGCAACGCAACAACGATGCGCAGGACCATATGTATCTCCAATAACTAATTGAGAGATATCTTATAGATAGATGGTTAACAACATGTCGCATCGTTGAGTGCGGAGTGCTGGCGGGTCAGGGCCTGGCAATTGAAAGTCGTTATGAAGTCTTCATTCCAATCTTCATTAAAATTGAAACTATTAATATTAACGATTTATTATAACATTAGCATATGCTTGCATTAGATGATCCTAATTGTACTGTCTGACCACGCCGGAGGGCGTTGTTTTACAGATCATAGGAGAGAGAAAATGCTAACGAAAATCGCGTGTGCTACCATCGTTCTTACCGTTGCTTCCATGGCTCCTGCCCATGCAGGCGGCTTGCTGGGTGGCCTTCTTTCGGGCAACAGCAACAAGGGCGGCCTGATCAACGTATCGCCCAATGTCGGCGTCGGCGTTGGCAACGTGCTGTCCGGCAATGGCATTCTGAACGGCAACAATACCGGCCTGCTGAGCGGCATTCTCAACGGCAACAGAACATCGGTCGATGCCATCGGCAGCGGCAACGACAATGATCGCGGTTATAACAAGAAGAAGCGTCGTCACTAGGACCAACTCTATCTGCCAGCGAAGCGCGCCACGACCTGTCTCGGCACGCTCGGTCTTGTCCCGACCATAGGATGGTCCCTGCCGTCCAATGCAGTCGGGTCCCCGGCAAGAACGAAGGTGACGAAAGAGGGCGTTGTCGCGCTCGATGCCAGATGAAAGGAGAGCTGAAAGGCTCTCCTTTTTTCGTGCTAGAGCGTTTCCATTCAACAAGGAAACGCTCTAAGCGCTCTAAGCCGGTCGTTTGACGAAAACCGGCGGATCGGCTAAAGAATGGCTTCGGGCGAGAGTCCCGGCCGTCCGCAAGCCCTCAAGGCTCTGGTGAAACTCTCATCATCTATCCGACACGGTCATCCCCCTACGGGCATGTGATATGGCGGCAATGCGGGCTCCCTCCTGAAATGCGCATGCCAGTGACGGAGAACCGCCATGCGGAACCACATAGAATTACCGAGCCTGGACAGTTTGAAAGATCAGGCCAAACGGCTGCGTGCAAGTCTTTCGCAGGAAGGCCAGACGATTAGCCATTCACGCGCACTGGAACTGGTTGCCGTGCAATTCGGCTACCGTGACTGGAACACGCTCCACGCTGCGGTGGGCAACCGACCGCCCTTCAACCCCTATATGCTGGGCTCGCGCGTCAGCGGATTTTATCTGGGACAGCCCTTCACGGGTTCGGTTCTGGGTGTGCAGTCGCTGGGTGGCGATCCGGAACGCTACCGACTGACACTGCATTTCGATGATCCCGTCGATGTGGTGACCTTCGACAGCTTTTCTGCCTTCCGGCAACGCGTTCATTGCAATGTCGATACGACTGGACGCACGGCGCAGAAGACATCGAACGGACGTCCGCAGGTGGAGCTGGTTTGGTAACGGACAGATGGCGGCGTTTTTGACGCCGCCATCTATCGCTCAGTGCTTAAGCGGAAATATCGATGATGCCGCAATCGCCCGCTTCGGAGGCGAAGGCGAGAAGGCTGCCGCCGGCACTCCAGGACATGGAGGTGATCGCGCCCTTGCCGGGGCGGCGCAGCAGGGCTTCCTTCTGGTCGGCCACGCGCACGCCGAGGATCATGCCATCCGCAAAACCGATGGCCAGAACCTCTTCAATGGGGTGGAAGGCGACATTGGTGACCATGATATTGGCGCGCGTGCCGAGCTCCAGCGGCGCCTTGCCCATCGGGCCATCTTTGCCCGAAAAGGGCCAGACGATAGCGGCAGGCGCACCTGAGGATGCCAGCCATTTGCCCTTGCTGGACCATGAGATGGATTTGACCTTGGCGGGATAGCCGGTCATGCGCATGTGGCGCGTTTCCATGCCGCCCTTGGTGGCTTCCATCTTCCAGCCGTGCAGGGCATTTTCCTGCATGGTGGTGACGAGGAATTTTCCGTCCGCAGAGAAGGTGACGCCGGTATGGGCACCCTTCCAGTCGAGATCGATCGGGTCGCCAGCGCTCGCCACCCAGTGCAGGGTCACGCCATTGTAGCGGGCAGCCGCAATGCGCAGGCCCTTGGGCGCAAAGGCAATGGCCTCGACCGTACGCTCTTCGGTGAATTCCTTGACCGTACCATCGCTCAGCCGCACGAAGCTGGACTTGCCAACGCCGTAAGCCACCGCATTTTGCGGGCCGCCTGCAATGACGCTGATCCACTTGCGCGGCACATGGGCCAGTTCCACGGCAGAGCCATCATGGCTGACGCGCAGAACCTTACCGTCTTCACCGCCGGTCAGAAGCGTGGTGCTGTATGGGTCGCGAATGCAGGTCAGCAGACCCTGATGCACCTCGGTGACCTTTTCGCCGCCATCCAGCCGGTGAATGGTGCCGGCGGCGGTGGCAAACATTGCGATATCGCCCAGAAAATGCGTCGCAACGACGTGGCCTTCGAGGTCAAGAGGGGCAACGGTGGGCATAGGTAAAGGGTCTTTCTGTCGTGAGCCAGGCGCGTTCGCCTTTGGTTGCTGTAAGCATCAGGGCAAGACGTTCAATCTCCCGTCACCCCGGCCTTGAGCCGGGGTCCAGCTGCCGCGCGTCTGCGCGGCTTTAAGAGTCTTTTGCGATCAAGGACTTGATCGCACTGGATACCGGATCAAGTCCGGTATGACGGAAAGAGACGTATCAAGCCGCAGCGAGGCAGGCGTTGAAGCTGTTTTCCAGCTTCTCGCGGTCGAGGTTGCGGCCAATGAAGACGAGGCGGGACTCGTGCTTTTCGCCGTCTTTCCACGGACGCTGATGGTCGCCTTCGATGATCATGTGCACGCCTTGGACGACGTAACGTTCAGCATCATCCTTGAAGGCGATGATGCCCTTGAGGCGCAGAATGTTCGGGCCATCGGTCTGGGTGACCTTCTGAATCCACGGGAAGAAACGCTCCGGGTTCATCTCGCCGCCGCGCAGGGAAACGGACTGAACGGTGATGTCATGGATGGCAGAGACTTCACCATGATGGTGATGATGGCCGTGGTCATGGCTGTGATCATGATCGTGGTGATGATGGTCATGGTCATGATGGTGGTGATCGTGACCGTGGTCATGGCCGCAATCCGGACCGCAGACATGGTCGTCATGACCGTGCTCGAGGAAATGCGGATCGTTTTCCAGCGCACGTTCCAGATTGAACGCACCCTGATCCAGCACGCGGGCAAGATCGACGCCAGAGCGGGTCGCCTTGTAGATGCGCGCAGACGGGTTGATGGCGCGGACGATGTCTTCGATGACAGCCAGTTCTTCCGGTGTCACAAGGTCTGTCTTGTTGATGATGACGACATCGGCAAAGGCGATCTGGTCTTCGGCTTCGCGGCTGTCCTTGAGGCGCAGCGGCAGGTGCTTGGCATCCACAAGCGCAACGACGGCATCGAGCTCGGTCTTGGCGCGGACATCGTCATCCATGAAGAAGGTCTGGGCGACGGGAACCGGATCGGCAAGGCCGGTGGTTTCCACGATGATGCCATCGAAACGACCCGGACGGCGCATCAGGCCTTCGACGACGCGAATAAGGTCGCCGCGCACGGTGCAGCAGACGCAGCCATTGTTCATTTCGTAAATTTCTTCGTCCGATTCGACGATGAGATCGTTATCGATGCCGATTTCGCCGAATTCATTGACGATGACGGCGTATTTCTTGCCGTGGTTTTCCGACAGAATGCGGTTGAGAAGCGTGGTTTTCCCGGCTCCCAGATAGCCCGTCAATACGGTCACAGGGATTGGCTTGATGGTTGCTGCTGCTTCGGTCATGAGAAACCTCTGAAGATGATGAGCCGCGACGCGGCTTTGAAAGCGTTGTCGTTCATATAGGCGTGTGGCGGAATGAGTTCAAAGAGAATCTGCCGAAGTTTTTTGAACCGAGCTTTCAAGCAAATTCATGTCGAAGGAAGAGACATCTTCTAAAAGCTCGAGCAGTCCGGCAATCGCATGGGCGATGATCGCCTCTCCCTTTTCAGCGCTCGCGGCGGCGGCATTGCCTGCAACGCCCTGCGGGTTCAAATCCGACATGCGCCAGCCGAAGGCGTGCTGTCCATAGGCACGCAGATGTTTGAAGCGCTGCGCAAATTCCGACTGTTTCGACGCGAAGTTCTCCGCCTTCTCCATCCGCACCAAATCTGGCCGGATGGCCAGCATAACCGAGGTTTCGATATCGCCACCGTGGATATCGATGGCTTTATCTTCAGGAGAGATGACGCCCGGCGGCATGCCGAAGCGGCTCCAGCTGGTGGCGACGGCCAGCATGTCGAAGCGCACCCGCGCTTCCGTGGCGACGATGGTCATCAGCGGGGAATTGCCGCCATGGGCGTTGAGCATCACGAATTTGCGAATGCCCTTATGATACTGCTCTTCGGCCAGCCCCAGCCAGCGATGGACGGCCTCATCGAAGGACAGCGTCCTCGTGCCTGACACATCCATATGTTCGATGGAGTAACCGACCGGCTCTGCGGGCAGGAATTGCACCTGCGTCTTGGCGGGCATGGCCTGTTTCAGGCGCGCAACGATGCCCTCGACAATCAGCGTGTCCGTCTCGAATGGCAGGTGCGGGCCGTGCTGTTCATGGGCGCCCAGCGGCAGCACGGCGATGACATCGTTTTGCGGTTGCAACGGCGATGTTACGTTGTTGTCGTGAAAATGCGTATATGTGTCTGGCATCTGGCGATCCGCGCCTGCATTCGTTAAGTGTTACCAAGAACATATCGTTGTCCGGGACTTCAGAAAAGGCATTTGCTGATGAGCAAGGATAAGCTGGCCAAAAAGAACAAATCCGAAAAGAAGGCGAAGTCCGGCAAAAAGAAGGATTTGCCGTTCAGCCCGGATGAGCTTGCCCAGTCCATTACCCAGGCCGCCCGTTCCATGCGCACGGCACTGAGCCACAATCTTTCAGCCAGCGGTCTTTATGCCGGTCAGGACGGTGTGATTCTGGCTCTGGCGCAAGAGGGCAGCATGACGCCGGGGCAGATTGCCCAGAAGCTGGGCGTCAAGGCGCCGACCATGACGCGCACCATCGGTCGCATGGAAGCGCAGGGCTTTGTCGAGCGCAGCGCGGGCGACGGCGACGGTCGTCTGACCATGGTGAAGCTGACCGAGGCTGGCCTGAAAAGCGTGGAGCATATCAATGCGTCTCTGGCGGATTGCAACGCGCGTGCGGTCGAAGGTCTCTCTGCCAAGGAGATCAAAACCGTGATGAAACTGCTGCGCACCATTGACGCCAATCTACAGTCATTTGAATTAATCGATTAAAATTTCGCATAACCAATCTTGGCTATGGTTGAAATCCTTAAAACAGTTGCGCGTTTTGTTTAAATTGTTTAGTCACAATTTAAACGCCGCCAGAAGCGGCTTGCGTGACCGTAGGAGGGGACCGTGGCGCAAAAGATCAAATTATCGACCATTGCAGAAAGCCTTGGGCTTTCCACCGCGACCATCTCGCTGGCGCTGCGTGACAGCCCGCTGGTGGCTGCCGATACGCGCGAGAAGATCAAGGAACAGGCGCGGGCTCTGGGTTACATCTATAACCGTCGTGCTGCCAGCCTGCGCACCTCCCGTTCCGGCATCGTCGGTGTGGTGTTCCACGATGTGATGAACCCGTTTTACGGGGAGATTCTCAAGGCCATCGAAAGCGAGTTGGACCGCAGCCGCCAGACCTTCATTCTGTCCAACCATTACGATTCCGTCGAAAAGCAGCGGACCTTTATCGAGACGCTGCTGCAGCTGGGCAGCGACGGCATCATCATGTCGCCTGCCATCGGCACACCGCTGGAAGACATGACGCTTGCCGAAGAGAACGGCATGCCCGCCATTCTGGTGGCGCGTTCCATGGATGGCGTGGATATGCCGACCTATCGCGGCGACGACAGCTACGGTATTTCGCTGGCCACCAACCACCTCATCAGCCTTGGCCACCGCACCATCGCGATGGTGGGTGGCACCGACCAGACATCCACGGGCCGCGACCGGTATCAGGGCTACGTGAATGCGCTGCGCAAGGCGGGCATCGAGGTGGACCCGAACCTGCGCATTCCCGGCGCACGCTCCAAACAGGGCGGCTTCGAGGCGGCGGTGAATTTCCTGTCCCTGCCGCAAAAACCGACCGCTGCCGTATGCTGGAACGACCTTGTCGCCATTGGTCTGATGAACGGCATTTCGCGCGCAGGCTTCGTGCCGGGCAAGGATATTTCCGTCACAGGTTATGACGATCTGGAAGAGGCGGCCATTGCCACACCGGCGCTGACGACGGTGTCCAACGGGCAGGCGGAAGTGGGGCGGCTTGCGGCGCGGGCGCTGCTGGACAGGCTGGCGGGCAGCCATGAGCCTGACGGTATTCACCTGATCAAGCCGGAAATGCGCATCCGCCAATCGACCAGCCCTGTCGTGCCGCGCAGTTGAGTTTTTGACCCCATTGTTGTTTCGAATGCGGGTTCCGCTTTGTAAATCGATAGTCTAGCTTGGTCTCATGCATAGCAGGAGGATACCAACGCATGTCAGATAGCAAAGCCGTCGTTCTCGTTCCGGGCAAAATCCACCCACGCGTTCTCGAGCGCTTCGAAGGCAAGGTGGAGCTCGTCAAAGCGCCTGCGGGTCCTGAGCCTTCGCTCTCTGCCGAGGATGCGCAGCGGATTACGGCTGTTGCCGTCTCGGGTGGCCTCAACGCCAAGTGGATGGACGCGCTGCCCAACCTCGAAGTCATCGCCAATTTCGGCGTTGGTTACGATGGCGTGGATGTAAAACACGCGGCCTCTCGCGGCATCATCGTGACCAACACGCCTGACGTGCTGAACGACGAAGTGGCGGATACGACGATTGCGCTTCTCATCAATACCGTACGCCGGTTCTATCAGGCCGAGACCTATCTTCGCGAAGGAAAATGGGCGTCCGAAGGCCCGTTTGCACTCTCGCCCTTTTCGCTGCGTGGCCGCAAGGTCGGCCTGTTCGGCATGGGCCGCATCGGCCAGGAGATCGCCAAACGGCTGGAGCCGTTCAAGCTGGAGATCGGTTATCACACGCGCAGCAAGCGCTCTGAACTTTCCTATACCTATTACGGCTCGTTGAAGGAGATGGCCGAGGCCGTCGATATCCTCATCTGCATCGTGCCCGGCACGCCGGAAACGCACAAAGCCATCAATGCCGACATCCTCTCCGCACTGGGCTCCAACGGCGTCTTCATCAATGTCGGTCGCGGTTCCAGCGTGGACGAAGACGCGCTGCTGAAGGCGCTTCAGGATGGTACGCTGGGCGCGGCTGGTCTCGACGTGTTCTATGAAGAGCCGAAGGTGCCGGAAGCGTTCCTCGCCCTGCCCAACGTAACCCTGCTTCCGCATGTGGCATCCGCATCGGTGCCGACCCGCAACGCGATGGCCGATCTGGTGGCGGATAATGTGCTGGGCTGGTTGAGCGAGCGCAAGGTGGTGACGCCGGTGCCGGAAACGCCTGTTAAGGGGTGAGGGTTGGTGTGGCATCTTTATCTCTCCCCCTGTGGGAGAGAAAGCGATTTCAGCATCTTAGCGAAGCTAAGTGTTAGAAATCGCAAGTGAGGGGTTTTTTCTCGGTGCAAGCGGCAAACCCCTCACCTAGAAAATCTACGACTTAGCTGAAGCTAAGATCGTGATTTTCTGTCCTCTCCCACAGGGGGAGAGGTACCCAGCCTCACGCTCCTAGCTCGATTACACCTTAGCATCCCGATACTCGCGCACAGCGCGCCCAAACGCCTCGAACAGCGCACGGGACGGCGCGTCCGACTCGGCCCAGTATTCCGGGTGCCATTGCACGCCGACGGCGAAGCCTTTGGCGTCTATGACGGACACGGCTTCAATGGTGCCGTCTTCCGCGGTCGCTTCGACCTGAAGTCTGGGCGCGGTCTTGGCGATGGCTTGGCGGTGGAGGGAGTTGATCTGGACTTCGCCTGTCATGCCAAGATGCTGGGCGATGCAGGAGCCTTCGCGGATATAGACCGGCTGGCGGATGGCGTAGGCCTTGTCGCGGTCGATATCGTCGGGTTTGCGGTGGTCCCAGATGCCGGGCTGTTCCTGAATTTCGCTGGCAAGCGTGCCGCCCAGCGCGACGTTGAGTTCCTGAATGCCGCGGCAAATGGCCAGCATCGGAATGCCCCGTTCAATGGCGCGGCGGATCAGCGGCAGGCTTGTGGCATCCCGGGCGGGATCGAAAGGACCATCGCTGTCCTTGGCTTCCACGCCGTAAAGCGATGGGTGGACGTTGGTGGCAGAGCCGGACACCAGCAGGCCGTCTACCCGGTCCAGAATGCCGTCGATATCGTTGCCTTCTTCGAAAGCCGGAATGATGAAGGACATGACATCCGCGACATTCAGCGCTGCGGAGAGATACTGTGTCTGGGCTGCGTGCCAGTTTGCGCCATCAAGGCTTCTGATGTCTGCGGGAATGGCAATGATGGGTCTGGACATGGTGGCTCCGGCTTGATTTCCCGCCTGTTTTGCGACCGGAACGGGCTGTTCGTCAAGCGCCGTGTTTGGCAGATCAATAAGGTTTCTTCGCCTAAAGTATAAGCGTCGGAACCTTTATTTCAGTTGATTATATTTCTTGACGTAAACCCGTCTAAAATGGCGGTTCGCCAGGGGTTTATTCTTTGCAGGCCCGCTTGTCAGCAGACTGGACCCGTGCTTTCTTCTTGCCATGCTCGGTTGCGGAGGGGAATTCAGCCGCCGGCAGGATTCGTATCTGGGAGGATATTTATGGATCGTCGTTCGTTTATCAAAAAAGGCGCCGTTTCCGGTGCCGGGGCTGCGGCTGCAACCGTGTTGGCGGCGCCTGCCATCGCGCAGCAGAATACCAAGATCACTTGGCGTCTGACATCGTCATTTCCGAAATCGCTGGATACGATTTTCGGTGGTGCGCAGGACATAGCCAACCACGTTTCTGCCGCGACAGATGGCAATTTCAACATTCAGATTTTTGCCGCGGGTGAAATCGTGCCGGGCCTTCAGGCGGCGGATGCGGTATCGTCAGGCACTGTCGAAATGTGCCACACCTGCTCCTATTATTATGTCGGCAAAGACCCGACCTTTGCGATTGGCACGGCCATTCCGTTCGGTCTCAATGCGCGCCTGACCAACTCATGGTTCTACGAGGGCAATGGCAACAAGCTGCTGAACGAGTTCTACGCCAAGCATAATCTCTACGGCATGATTTCCGGCAATACCGGCGTGCAGATGGGCGGCTGGTTCCGTAAGGAGATCAACACCGTCGATGACTTCAAGGGCGTGAAGATGCGCATTGCCGGTCTCGCTGGCAAGGTCGTCGAAAAGCTCGGCGTCGTGCCGCAGCAGATTGCCGGTGGCGATATCTATCCGGCGCTGGAAAAAGGCACCATCGATGCGGCGGAGTGGGTTGGCCCCTACGACGACCACAAGCTGGGCTTCCAGAAGGTGGCCAAGTTCTACTACTACCCGGCCTTCTGGGAAGGCGGCCCGGTCATCCACTCCTTCGTCAATCTGGACAAGTGGAACAACCTGCCGAAGCAATATCAGGCGGTGTTGCAGGATGCCTGCGCCTTCGCCAACACCAATATGATGGCGAAATACGATGCCAAGAACCCGACTGCGATCAAGCAGATCGTCGCCGAAGGGGCAACGCTACGACCGTTCAGCCAGGATATTCTGGATGCATGCTACAAGGCTGCACTGGAAGTCTACGCCGAGATTTCGGCCACCAACCCGGACTTCAAAAAGGTCTATGACGATCAGGTCGCCTTCAAGCGCGAGGGGTATCTGTGGATGCAGCTTGCGGAATACACGTTCGATACGTTCATGATGATCCAGCAGCGTAACGGCAAGCTCTGAACGCGATCATACGACGCAAGGGAAATGAAGCCCGGATCGAAAGGTCCGGGTTTTTATTTTGCTATTTTTGATTGAAAATTTCTCGACAACGTCTGGCGCAATCCTATAGTCGCGAAAGTTGAATGGCGAAGCAGTACACTCCGGGGCCAGACGGAGTATCGGCGGGGATGGGCCGCGCCGACCGTGGCAAGTGGCCTTGCTTTTCAACTGTGAAGGTAATGCAATGCGTAAACCGCTGAGTATTGCGTTTATCATAAAGAAAAACCGGACGGGCTGGTCGATAGCCGTCCGGTTCACGTTCTTTACAAGATAGGCAAAAGGAAGGTAGGGCAGCAACCCTGCCTTCCACTTCACCAATATAATACATCAGTCCACACGTAACAAGTGTTTCCCTTACGGGCCGATCTTCGGTGGCTCGTTCAGGTTTGGCATACCTGGCAGTCCGTTTCCGCCCGGCTGGGCGGGGGCGCCGTCCATGGGGGGCAGGCCGAAATTGGGCATTGTGTTGCCACCGCCGTTGCCGAAGGCGGGGACTTCGATCTTGATGGTGTTGAGATCGACCTGCGGTGTCTTGTCCAGCCAGTAGGTAACGGATTCCGGCCAGAAGATGACGATGGCGACGAGGATGAGCTGCATGCCGAGCCACGGAATTGCGCCCATGTAGATGTCCGACGTTTTGACAGATCTGGGCGCGATGGAGCGCAGGTAGAACAGCGCAAAACCGAAGGGCGGATGCATGAAGCTGGTCTGCATGTTGATGCAGATCAGCACGCCGAACCAGATGAGGTCGATGCCGAGAGACTGGGCAATCGGGGCCAGCATGGGAATGACGATGAAGGCGATCTCGAAGAAATCGAGGAAGAAGGCCAGGAAGAAGATGAAGATGTTGACGAAGATGAGGAAGCCGATCGGTCCGCCGGGGATGCCGGACAGCATATGTTCGATCCACAGCGAGCCATCCATGCCCTGAAAAACGAGGCTGAAGCATGTCGCACCAACGAGGATGAAGACCACCATTGACGTGATGTGCATGGTGGAATGCATACCCTGCTTGACCAGATCCCATGTCAGGCGGCGGTGAGCGGCGGCCAGCGCCATGGCACCGACGACGCCGAGCGCACCGGCTTCCGTTGGCGTTGCAAGGCCCATGAAGATGGTGCCGAGCACAAGGAAGATCAGCACGATGGATGGCACCATGCCAGCCAGTACCTTGAAGACCAGAGCGCGGTTGAGTTCTCCACGCGCTTCCGGGGGAAGGGCAGGCAAATCCTTCGGTCGGACTATCGACATGAAGAGAATGAACAGCATGAAAATCACGACTTGCAAAATCGACGGACCGATGGCGCCGAGATACATATCGCCCACGGATTTGCCGAGCTGATCGGCCAGAACGATCAGCACCAGCGATGGTGGAATGACCTGCGTGATGGTGCCCGACGCGGCGATGACGCCGGTGGCAAGGCGCGGATTGTAGCCGTATTTCAGCATGATGGGCAGCGAGATGACGCCCATGGTGATGACGGACGCCGCAACCGTACCGGTGATGGCACCCAGAATCGCGCCGACGAGAATGACGGCGTAAGCCAGGCCGCCGGGAATGGCGCCAAACAGTTTACCGGTGCCTTCCAGTAAGTCTTCGGCAAGACCACATCGCTCCAGAATGGCGCCCATGAAGGTGAAGAAGGGGATGGCCAGCAGCAGATCGTTGGAAATGATGCCGAAAATGCGCAGAGGCAGGGCCTGCAGGAATGCGGGCGAAAAATGCTCGGTGAAGATGCCGATGACGCCGAATAGAAGCCCGACGGAGGCAAGGGAGAAAGCCACGGGGAAACCGTAAAGCATGAAGATGATCATGCCCAGGAACATCAGCGGCGGCAGAATACCGTATTCGAACATGGAAATATCCTTAGCGATCAGCGCCTGATTTACTGGAGCGGTTTTTCGTATTTGGTGTCGAGCTGGTAGAGCCCGTTCAGCGCACCGATGCGCTTCACCAGTTCGGATATTCCCTGAAGAACGAGCAGGGCAAAGCCGGCGAAGATGATGAATTTCACCGGCCAGCGGATGAGCCCGCCAGCATTGGAGGAGATTTCATTCTGCGCCAGCGACAGGGTGAACATGGGCCAGCTGAGCCAGGCCAGAACGAAACAGGCGGGAAGCAGGAAGAGGGTGATTCCGATGATATCGACCCAGAGCCGCGTGCGGGCCGAAATTGCGCCATAGATGATGTCCACGCGCACATGTTCATTCATTCGCAGTGTGTAGGATGCGCCGACCAGAACGATGAAGGCGAACATGTACCACTGGATTTCAAGCCAGCCATTGGAGCTGTAATTGAAAACATAGCGCACGATGGCGTTGCCTGCGCTGACGAGGCAGCAGATCAGGACCAGATAACCGGCGAATTTGCCCATGGCCTCACTGAACCAGTCAATAAGGGCGCTTAACTTCAGAAGAGCCTGCATTCTTTTCCCCTCCTCGTTCCCTTTGCGGGTTTTGTGTGGGAGGCATAGTACCGATGGCCCGCATATAACTGTGCTGACGCTTGCTCGATCAAAGCTTCGGACTTCCTCCACACTATTTCGTGTATGAGGTGCTTCTTTGAAATGCAACCGCTCTACTGCAATGCAGGGTGTAAACAGGGTGTTTGTGAAGAATTGCGCGCGCCGATGTTGCTTGGCTGCACAGTTTTGACGTGGGTGTTCGACGCGGTTTTATCAGAAGAGATTGTTGCAGACCGCGTCGCGCGGCAGCTTCGTCCGTTGCGCTTTTCGATGATTCCATGTTAGGTCTTGCCGCGGAGTGTTCCGCATTATCATGTTGCGTGAGGGACGCCGCCATAGGTGGCTGGAGTAACGGGCAGGGTTGCGGTTCTTTGAAGGGGAAATGGCATGAGTGAACACCATACGGGTCCAGTCGAAATCGGTGCGCCGATGAATTATTCCGAGCATGAAAAGACCTATGACGGCTTTCTGACCGCTGCCAAATACGGCACTATGATGGTTTGCGTGCTGTTGCTGGCCATGGTCGTCGGATTTTTCACGACAGGCGGTTTCTTCGGCGGTCTGCTGGTGTTCCTGATTCTCACAGTTGCCGGTTTCGTTCTGCTGCGCTGATGCGCAGCATTCATCTTTTCGAGCCACTACCGACAATGGAGCGCGCCCACCGGGCGCGCATTCTAATGTCTGTGTGAGATATTCGCGGGTATCAAATTGCGAGACCGCCAGCGATATCCACGACACCGCCAGTCATATATCCTGAATTCGGTCCAGCTAGGAAGCTGACGAAGGCAGACACTTCTTCGAGTGTCGCGATCCGGCGAATTGGGTGCATGTCGAGAAACGCATCCGGTGCCACTTTACTTCCCAATGCTTCAACCATCATGTCTGTGGGCATCGCGCCCGGCTGGACGACGTTGACTGTGATGTTGCGTGCGCCGAGATCGCGTGCGACGCCTCTTGCATAGCCATTGATGGCGGCTTTGGTTCCCGCGTAGTCGGCGACGCCGGGTATGAGTGCGTGGGTGCCGTTGAGAGAGCCGATGAAGATGATGCGGCCGCCATCGGAAAGAACGGGGGCTGCTGCACGCGTGGTTGCTATGGCGCCCATGACGTTGATCTGCCACTGGCGGTCAAGCGCGGCTGTATCCAGATCGGGATCGTCAACCGTCTGGCCCTTGGCCACGATTGCCGCATTGTTGATGAGGATATCGAGCTTGCCGAAATGTTCGATTACCTTCGCGACCATCGGCTTTGCGGTTGCCATATCGGCCTGATCGCTTTGGATGGCGATGGCGCGAACGCCCTTTGATCTCAGTTTTTCAACGACGGCTTCGGCCTTTGCGGCAGAGGCAACATAGGTAATCGCGATATCCGCACCTTCGTCTGCCAGCGTTTCCGCGATGGTCGCGCCTAGCCCGCGCGATCCACCGGTGATGAGCGCGACCTTACCTTGCAATGTTTTCGACATGTCTTTTTCCTGTCTGGAAAATGGCCCACCCGGTCATTCAGATGAAGGCATAATTATCGTAACAATCGTTACAATAACGAACGTTATTGAATGTAGACATTCCCTGTCAAGCGGTTTAATAATGCTCGTTATGAAAATTATGGAGGCTGCGGATGGGCCGTCACCGCGAGTTTGATGTGGAAAAAGCGCTGGATGGCGTCCTGTGCGTGTTCTGGCGCAAGGGTTTCGAAGGCGCGTCCTACACGGACCTGACCGACGCGGCGGGTGTCGAGCGGCCTGCACTCTATTCGGCTTTCGGTAACAAGGAGGCCATGTTCCGCAAGGCGCTGGATCGCTACTATGAGCGTTATATGGACTATATTCCAAAAGCTTTGGACTTACCGACAGCCCGCGAGGCCGCCTCACATTTTCTGAAAGAAACGGTGGAATTGAACACACGGTTTCCGACCCATTCCGGCTGCCTCGGCATTAACGGTATGCTCGCGGGCTCAGACGATGCGGAGCCCGTTCGACAGGCCCTGATCGAGTTTCGCGCTGAAGGCCAACGGCAGTTTCGCGAGAGGTTTGAACGCGCAAAGCGGGAAGGGGACTTGCCTGAGACGGCAAATCCCGGCGCACTGGCAGCCTTTATCCTGACTGTTGCGCAAGGCGTGGCGGTGCAAGCAAAGGCTGGAACGAGCCGTGACGTTTTGCATGAGGTCGTGGGTCAGGCCTTATCGACCTTTCCCTGAGCTTAGTGGCCCCGCGCATAAACCAATGCGGTTGTTGAAAACGATTACTGCCAGATCGAACCACAGTCCGCATTCACAGCAGGCGGCTGCCAAATTGCTCGTTTTCCCACGAGGTGAGGAAGTGCACCTGATGCGCGATCCATCCGATGGGGATGCTCCCCCACTCCTGTGCCCGGCTGGCATGTTCGCCCATCAGCCAGAAATGGCGGACGATCACAAACCGAAGGGCCGCTTCGAAATCGTTTGGCGTAATTGCCTTGATTGACCGATATCCGCCTAGGAAGGCGTGCCACATCGGTGTGAGTTGGCGGCCGAAAGAGATTTTTGCCCATAGAAAAACCGCGAGATCATAGGCGAGATATCCCGGGCCACCGTCATCGAAATCGAAAAACACGGCCTCTCCGGCCTCGTTGATACGCGCGTTGAATCCATGGCAGTCGCCATGGCAATATGTCCATGTCAGATCGCCCAGTCCTTCAATGGCAACTGCTGTTCGCTGTGCGATCGTTTCAATATCCTTGAAAACTGCCGCGTCTTCCACGATGCCGCTATCTTTTATGCGCGCGAGAGGTCGATACAACAAATGGTCGAGGTCTAGCTGGTATGACGTACTGTCAGAATGGAATGTTTCGGCTGCTATGTGAAGCAGAGCCAGCGTCTTGCCGTTTGCCCAGGCATCACCAGCATCATTGGCTTGCGGATCGCGGCCTTCCAGTGCGTGGAATAGAATGCCCTCCCTCGTACCTTCTGGAGCTTGGGCTTTGACGAATAAGGCTCCATCGCGTGCGGCAACAGGCGCGGCGACGGGAACTCCTGCCTTCGACAGGTGCGTTATGAATTCGGCTTCGCTTTTTACCTGCGCCGGGCCGCGCCCTCGCAAATGAGAAAGCCGGAACACATAACGTTCGCTAGTGGTGACGTTTACAAGATACACATCGTTGAAACCCCTTTGAAGCAGCTTGCACGAAACCGGCGCAGCCAGTGGATAATGCGTGTTTATAAACCTTTCGACGTCCTTGATATCAGGTGTCGAGTAACGCGCATTCAAGTCAAGCATGGTTACATCCTGTCGCTGCCCTGCACTCTTGCTGCAACCTAGTTTGCAATTTCGCAGAGTGTCGTTGCAACCCTTTGAATCAAAAAAGCCGGAAGCGATGCTCCCGGCTTTTTTGAAAGAATGTGAGTGCCGCTTAAGATGCGCCAGCGCCACGGGTGCGGGCGAGGCCGTCCACGGCGGGTTTGTATTTGGGGTCGAGGCGGGCGGCGTGGCCGTAGGATTTGGCGGCCTTGTCTTTTTCGCCGCGACGCTCATAGACCAGCGCCTGGTTTGCCCAGGATTCAGCCAGATCGCCGTTGAGGGCAATCGCGTGGTTGAAGTCGGCAAAGGCGTTTTCGTCGTCGTTGAGGGCCACGTAGGAGATGCCGCGACCATTATAGGGCTCAGGCGAATTCGGCGACAGCGAGATGGCCTTCGAGAAGTCTTCGATGGCCTGTGCATGCTGGTTGCGCAGCTGGTAGATCAGGCCGCGATTGTGCCAGGCGCGACCGTCGGTCGTGTCCAGATTGATGGCGGCGGAGAAGTCGTTGAAGGCTTCGTTGACGCGGCCCGTCTGGCGATAAAGATTGCCGCGACCGATGAGTGCCACATCATAGCTTGGGTTGATCTGCAGCGCGCTGTTGTAATCCTGCAAGGCCAACTGCTGCTGACCGCTGTTGCGGTACACGAGAGCGCGGTTGGCATAGGCCTGATAGAAGCGCGGATTGAGCTGCAAAGCGCGCTCGAAATCTGCAATGGCGCGCTTGGAGTCGCCAGCGCGACCGTAGGCAGAGCCACGAACGTTGTAGCCTTCAGGGTCTTGTGGATTGGCGTTGATGACCGAGGTCAGCGACGTAATGTTTTCCGTCGAGCCCTGGGCGCGGTCGAGCTGGAAAACGTCATTTGTTTGGGTGGTGGTGGCGCAGCCGGACAGAGCCGCAAGCACACCGCAGACGATCAGTGAGGAACGAAACCGCATTTTATCTCTCTGGGATACACCGCTTGAAAACGGATTTCTGGAATCACGGGTATCAACAGCGTTCATGCGATATGGGTTCCCTCTAACAGGCCGGTTCCACGGTCATAAACTCAAAGAGCGGCGGCGAAAAATTCGCCCCCGCCCCATAAGCATTCAAAAACGTCGAAAAGACGACCTATCAGCGTGCCGGAGCGCGCGGGCCAGCAATCAGACCTTCGCGCTGCATGCGCTTGCGTGCCAGCTTGCGAACGCGGCGAACGGCTTCAGCCTTTTCGCGAGCGCGCTTCTGGGAAGGCTTCTCGTAGTAATCACGCATCTTCATTTCGCGGAAAATGCCTTCGCGCTGCATCTTTTTCTTGAGAGCGCGAAGCGCCTGATCAACGTTGTTGTCGCGGACTAGTACCTGCACGTGAATCCCGTTCCTTTGGTTGGTTATTTTGCCGTGTGAATAATGGCATTCGCAAGCAAACAAAAAATCGTTCGGTTGGCCGTATGGCCGCGCGATTGGTGACGTGCAATATCAGATCATTTTTGCGAAGTCCAGCCGTTAACGCGAATAGGATCGGGAAAATGGTGTTTTCGGCCCACTAAAGCGCGCCCAGACGCTGCAAGCCTTCGCGGCTGGTAATGTTCGTTGGGTCTTTTTCCAGCACGGTCCGATAACCGGCGATGGCTTTTTCCCGTTCGCCCATGGCTTCGAGGATATGAGCCCGAGTGCCGATTGCGTCCATATAGTCTGGAGTCATCGAAAGCGAATGTTCGACATCGACAAGCCCCTCCTGTTGACGTCCGAGATTAAAGTAGGCCCATGCCCGACCGTTCCAAGCCTCGGCATCCTTGATGCCGTAGTCCATTGCTCGTGTGTAGTCTTCGATTGCCTTTTCGTATTGCTGCATCATGATATATGCGCCAGCCCTTGCCAGATAGGTGGATGACTCCTGCGGGGCGAGTTGAAGCGAGAGATTGTAATCCTTCATTGCCTCATCAAGATCGTCCAATATCTTGAATGCCGTCCCGCGCATCATGTACCCCATTGCATCCGTGGGATCTATTTCGGTGATCTCGCGGTAGTCACGCATGGCGGCCTGCGTGTCGCTCTTTTGTTGTTGGGCGCCTGCGCGATAGAACAGGGAACCGATATCGGTCGGTTCGCGGTCGAGAATGGTGTCGTATAGTTTAATCGCGTCGTCGTATCGCCTTAAGTTATAAAGAGCAGATGCCTTGGAATATAGATTTGCCGATGACGCATCTATTGCCGCTGCCGCCTCGAAGTCCTGTAAAGCTCCGTTCCAGTCTCTCATCGAAAAGCGTTGGTTGCCTCGCGCCGAAAAAGCAGCCGCATCGTTTGGAGATTGCCGAATTTTCTCATCCAGTTCCGCAGCCCGTCTTGCCGTCAGGCGGGCGTCATAGGCCGGGGGATTTTCTGCGGCGAGGTAAGTTGCCCATGCGCCTTGCGAAAGATTGACGGCAAGAAACGCGCCGACGAGCGCCATGCAGGCCAGTGCGGACTTAGAGCGGAAAAACGGGGTCGTCTCGCCTTTTGCCGGACCGAGGACCAAACCGGCAGCAAGGCCGCCTATCAACCCGCCAAGATGTCCGGCATTGCTGATGTTTTCAGAAAGCGTGACGCCGAATGCGAAATTCGCTAAGACCCAGAGCAATTCCGCCTTGACCGGTGCCCAGCGTGCAGGATCGTCGCTGCGGATACCGTAAGCGACCATTGCTCCGTAAAGGCCCAGAACACCGCCGGATGCACCCAGAGAATACATCTCGCCAGTTGCCGCCGACAGAAGTGCGCCTGCGACGCCTGCGGCTGTATAGATGACGAAGGTTTTCGCCTTGCCATATTGCTGGCTGACGACAGGAAAGAACGCAAAAAGGCAAAGCGCATTGAGCACGATGTGTAGGATATCGAGATGGAGATAGGTCGACGTTATCAGTGACCAGATATTCAACTGTTGCAACGGCAGGCTGCCGCCCATGCCCATATCGACCAGCGTTTCCTGAGAGGGTTCGAACAGGAACCTCACCCACGGCTCGCCAGCGGGTGCCGCGACCATACTCAAGCCTGCCGACAGAAGATAAATGGCGGCGCATGCGCCGACCACAGACCATGCAAGTTCATCAGTGGGCTTTCGAAACAGGCGCATGATAATCTCAACTCTGGCAAGAATTTCAGATGCGGATATACCGATAGTGAAAGTTTTCCATCCCGACAATATGTGGGGTGGGCCAGCCGAAAAAAGACGTTTCGGGCAGTCCTTTTTCGCGCGTTTATGGCAATGTCGATACTTTATGTCGCCGCGTCGCAAAACGGACATTACTGTCGTTCTTCATTTGCGATGTGTAAGGTTCTGCCGGAACGGTCCAGCCGGTTTTCAAGGAGTGGTTCGCGAATGCGCAAATTTTCGGTTTTTGCCGTGGCTCGCGAGGCCTTGCGGGCGCATAAGGGATGGGAGGCGCAGTGGGCCTCTCCTGAACCGCGCAAGGAATATGATGTCATCATCATCGGTGGTGGCGGGCATGGGCTGGGCGCGGCTTACTACCTTGCCAAGGAGCATGGCATTACCAATGTGGCGGTGCTGGAAAAAGGCTGGATTGGCGGCGGCAATACTGGCCGCAACACCACGATCATCCGCTCCAACTATCTCTATGAAGAGAGCATGGATATTTACGAGCATTCCCTGAAACTGTGGGAAGGCTTGAGCCAGGATCTCAATTACAACACCATGTATTCGGCGCGTGGCGTGATGATGCTGTCGCACAATGTGCATGACCAGCAGAGCTTCAAGCGCCATATCAATGCCAACCGCCTCTATGGCATCGACAATGAATGGCTGACGCCGGAGCAGGCGAAAGCTTACTGTCCGCCGCTCGATATTTCCGCGAATGCCCGCTACGCCATCAATGGTGCAGCGCTTCAGCGGCGTGGCGGCACGGCGCGGCATGATGCGGTGGCCTGGGGTTATGCCCGTGGCGCATCGGATCGCGGTGTTCACATCATCCAGAACTGCGAAGTGACTGCCATCAGGCGCGGGCCGGATGGTGCGGTGACCGGTGTCGAGACCAACAGGGGCTTTATCGGCGCCAAGAAGATCGGCGTTTCGGCGGCGGGGCATTCCTCCGTCATCATGAACATGGCCGATGTGCGGGTGCCGCTGGCTTCCAACCCGTTGCAGGCGTTGGTGTCCGAGCCTTTGAAACCGATTTTCCCCTGTGTGGTCATGTCCAACACGGTGCACGCCTATATCTCGCAATCCGACAAGGGCGAGCTGGTGATCGGCGCGGGGACGGACCAGTATAATTCCTATTCCCAGACCGGCGGTTTGCAGATCATCACCCACACGCTGGATGCCATCTGCGAGCTATTTCCGATTTTCCGCCGCGTGAAGATGATGCGCCAATGGGGTGGGATTACCGACAACACGCCGGATCGTTCCGCTATTCAGAGCGTAACGCCGGTGCCGAACCTGTTCGTGAATTGCGGCTGGGGCACGGGTGGCTTCAAGGCGACGCCGGGGTCCGCACATCTGTTTGCGCATCTCATCGCGCGCGGTGAGCCTCATAAGCTGGCCGAAGGTTTGACGCTGGAGCGGTTCCGTTCTGGACGGCTGATCGATGAGGCGGCAGCGGCGGCGGTGGCGCATTGATGGTGCCCATCATGGCTTTGCGGGTGCCATACCCCCCTCTGTCCTGCCGGACATCTCCCCCTCAAGGGGGGAGATCGATCTGCCGCAACCTCTCGCCTATCTTCAACTTTGCGAATGGAGTGACGAAGGAGTGTCTTGCTGATCTCCCCCCTTGAGGGGGAGATGTCCGGCAGGACAGAGGGGGGTGCCCCTCCGCACACCATTCAACGTGAAATTTCAGGACTTTGAACCATGCTGCTGATCCGTTGTCCCTATTGTGAAGAAGAGCGTTCCGAGCTGGAGTTCCGCTGGGCAGGGGAGGCGCATATTGCGCGGCCCGAAAACATTGCCGGAATTTCCGATGAGGAATTTGCCGAATATTTCTTCATGCGTGACAATGACAAGGGCATGGTGTTCGAGCGCTGGCGGCACATTCACGGCTGCGGGCGCTTCTTCAATGCCGCACGCCATTCCGTGACTGACAAAATCCATCTGACCTACAAGGCGGGAGAGCCGAAGCCGGATGAGGCGACGGTGCTGGCCGGACATGAAGGAGCAGCCCGATGAGCGGCGCCTATCGCATCAAAGGCGCTGGCCGCCTGACGCCTGCGCGCACGGCGCGCTTTACCTTCGATGGCAAAATCCACACGGCTTTGCAGGGTGATACGGTGGCATCCGCGTTGCTGGCCGATGGCGTGCATCTGATTGGCCGCTCGTTCAAATATCACCGTCCGCGCGGGTTTCTTTCCGCCGGGCCGGAAGAGCCGAATGCGTTGATTGATGTTTCCAGAGATAGCAGCCGCAAGCAGCCGAATGTGCGCGCCACGGTGCAGGAAGTGTTCGATGGGGCAATCGTGTCCTCGCAGAACCGCTTTCCCTCGCTGTCCTTCGATGTGGGCGCGGTGAATGATTTCCTTTCGCCCATGTTCGTGGCGGGCTTCTACTACAAGACCTTCATGTGGCCGAAGGCTGCGTGGGACAAGCTCTATGAGCCGATCATCCGTCGCGCCGCAGGTCTGGGCAATGCGCCGAAGGAAGGCGATAGCGACCATTATGCCAGCCGTTACGCCCATTGCGACGTGCTGGTGGCAGGCGGCGGCGTGGCCGGTCTCACGGCAGCGCTGGCTGCGGCCAAGATGGGTGCGAAGGTTATTCTGGCGGATGAAAACCCGGAGGTTGGCGGCGCGCTTCGCTTCGATACCGGCACCACCATCGACGGTATCAACGGCTATGACTGGGCGCAAAGGACTTTGGCCGAGTTGAAAGCCATGGCGAATGTGCAGGTGCTGACGCGCACGACCGTGTTCGGTTATTACAACCACAATTTCATCGGCCTTGCAGAGCGCGTGACCGACCATCTGGCGACAACGGGACATGAGCCGCGCGAGCGGCTGTGGCAGGTGCGGGCGAAGAAGGTTTTGCTGGCGACCGGTGCCATCGAACGGCATATGGTGTTTGCCAATAATGACCGCCCCGGCATCATGCTGGCATCGGCGGCGCGCACTTATCTCAACCAGTATGGTGTGACGGTGGGCCACAATGTGGGTGTCTATACCGCGCATGATTCTGCCTATGAAACAGCCTTTGATCTGAAGCGGGCAGGGGTGGCGATTGCGGCCATCGTGGATTGCCGCGCCAACCCGGACGCGAAGCTTCTGGACGAGGCGCGGGCGCTGGGCATCGAGGTGCTGGCTGGCCATAGCGTGTATAATACTGCTGGGCGTCTGCGGGTGTCTTCCATCACGGTGGGCCGCAATGGTGGCTCGTCCAAGCGCAAGATCAAGGTGGATGCGCTGGTGGTTTCCGCAGGCTGGACGCCATCCGTGCATCTGTTCTCGCAATCGCGCGGCAAGCTGACATACGACACGGAAAACCAGCGTTTTCTGCCTGATGTGCATGTGCAGGATTGCGTCTCCATCGGTGCCTGCGACGGCACAGATGATCTGGACGAGCTGATTGCCGAGGCGGCTGGCGCTGGCGGCGGTGCGGTGGCGTTCTCCGGCCAGAATGCACGTGCATGGACCGGCGGCATGATAGGGGCTGCGGAAGGGGCTGGCGAAGGCGACAACGTCAAGGCTTTCATCGATTTCCAGCACGATGTCTGCGCCAAGGATATTCGCCTTGCGGTGCGTGAGGGCATGCACTCCATCGAGCATATCAAGCGCTTCACCACCAATGGCATGGCGTCCGATCAGGGCAAGATGTCCAACATGCATGGTCTGGCCATCGCGTCGGAAGCGCTGGGGCGTGATCTGCCCAAGGTGGGGCTGACGACGTTCCGTGCGCCCTATACGCCTGTTACCTTCGGCACGCTGGTGGGCCATTCGCGCGGCAAGCTGTTTGATCCCGCCCGCAAGACGCCGATGCATGCGCTGGAAGAGGCCGCCGGTGCCGCCTTCGAAGATGTGGGCAACTGGAAGCGCGCATGGTTCTATCCACGCGCCGGCGAAGACATGCACCAGGCGGTGAACCGCGAATGCAAGACGGTGCGCGAGACGGTGGGCGTGTTCGATGCCTCCACGCTCGGCAAGATCGAGGTTGTCGGGCCGGATGCGGCAAAGTTCCTCAACCTGCTCTACACCAACGCCTGGGACACGCTGAAGCCGGGTCGTTGCCGCTATGGCATCATGACCCGCGAAGATGGTTTCGTTTATGATGACGGCGTGGTGGGGCGTTTGGCGGAAGACCGCTTCCATGTGACGACGACGACCGGCGGTGCGCCGCGCGTGCTGCACCATATGGAAGACTATCTCCAGACGGAATTCCCGCATCTGAACGTGTGGCTGACATCCGCCACCGAACAATGGGCCGTCATTGCCGTGCAGGGACCGAAGGCGCGGGAGGTGATTGCGCCGCTGATGGAGGGTATCGATCTTTCACCCGAAGCCTTCCCGCATATGGCGATTGCCGAAGGCACGATCTGCGGTGTGCCGACACGGCTGTTCCGCGTGTCCTTTACGGGCGAACTCGGTTTCGAAATCAATGTACCCGCCGATTTCGGCCCGGCTGTTTGGAAGGCGGTTGCCGAGCGTGCAGAAGCCGTGGGCGGTTGCCTTTATGGCACCGAAACCATGCATATTCTGCGCGCCGAAAAGGGGTATATCATCGTCGGTCAGGATACGGACGGCACGGTGACGCCTGACGATGCGGGCCTTGGCTGGGCGGTTTCCAAGAAGAAGACGGATTTCGTAGGCATTCGCGGCCTGCAGCGCCCGGACCTCAAACGTGAGGGGCGCAAGCAACTCGTCGGCTTGCTGCCGAAAAACCCGCATGACGTGCCGGAAGAAGGCGGTCAGATCGTGGCCGATCCGAACCAGCCAAAGCCGATGACGATGCTGGGGCATGTGACCTCTGCTTACTGGTCTGAAAATCTGGGCCGCTCCATCGCCTTCGGTCTGGTGGCTGGTGGCCGGGCGCGCATGGGTGAAACGCTCTATATTCCGCTGGCCGACAAGACGATTGCGGTGGAGGTGACGGACATGGTGTTCTTCGACAAGGAAGGAGGCCGCATCAATGGCTGATATCGCAATGGCAAACCGCACATTGGTTCTGGAAGGCGCTCGCGCCGGTTCGGCACAAGTCTCCATCAAGATGGCGGCACCCGCTTACCGGCTGTCGCTGCGCGCCAAGGCGGATGCTGTCAGCGAGCTTTCCCGGGCGCTCGACATCAGCCTGCCACAGGCTCCGAAAACCTCCACCACCTCCGGCCTTCGTGCCGCGCTCTGGCTCGGACCGGATGAATGGCTGGTGATCGACCAGGGCGAGAGCAACCTCATGGATGCCTGCGCCATGGTCTCCACCCCCCACTCCGCCACCGACGTCTCCCACCGCAACACGGCCATCACCGTGTCTGGCACGGGCGCGGAGGCCACGCTCAACGCAGGCTGCCCGCAGGATTTGTCGCTTGGCGTGTTTCCAGTCGGGGCGTGTTCGCGCACGATCTTTGGCAAGGCGGAAGTGGTAATCCTGCGAGTGGCGGAAGACACGTTCCGGGTGGAATGCTGGCGATCTTTTGCGGACTATGTGTTCGGGTTGCTGGAAGAGGGTGCGCGGGATGCCTGAGGATGATCAGGCAGAGCCTACGCACTGCCTGATGTTACCTCTTTAGTTTCTGGTGCCGAGTGCCAGACGGAATGCCAAACCGGCAAACACTGTTGCCAGCAGATACTGCGGTAGCTTTGGAAACCGGCTGACTGCTGACAAACGGCGACGGATGCTGGTGCCCAACAGAGTGACCGCCCCATTCACCAGAAAACCAATACCGTTCAGAATGCTGGCGAGAACCACCGTCTGGATGAGCATCGAGCTGCCATTCGGATCGATGAATTGCGGAAACAGCGCCAGCACAAATAACGCCATTTTCGGGTTGAGGAGATTTGTCGCGAGGCCTTCACTGAAAATTCGTTTGGCTGACAGTTTTTTGAGACCTGACGAGGGCGCGAAAGCTGAGCTTTGTGAACGAAGGGTCTTGTAGGCCAGATAGAGCAAATAGGCGCACCCCGCCCAGCGCACGATTTCATAGGCAACGGGAACGGTCAGAAACAGCTGAGAGAGACCGAGTGCCGCCGCGATGGCGTGGCAATATGTTCCAGCAGCTATTCCGGCATAGGTGAGAAAGCCGGCAGAACGACCTTGGCTGACACTGCGGGAGGCAATCAGCAGCATATCAGGGCCGGGTGTTGCTGTCAGAACGACTGCTGCGGCGGAAAAAAGCATGAGTGTGGAAAAGTCCGGCATAATATTTCCTTTTGAAATGGGAGCCGGAATTCCGATGTATCATTGTTGCTGGGGATTGCAACTGTGCTTGGTGGCGCCTGTTATCTTTTGCGCTTAGAGGAATAGGTACTGGTGGATTGCGGTAAGGGGGCAGGAGCTTGAGGCACTGAAAACACACATCTAGTTGGATGGGTTCACGGGCGAGTACAACGCGGCACCTGCTTTTCGAGCCGCCGATGCCAAGCGCTTGTCTCTTGTCCACAAGACCGCTCGCCGATCAAGCAGCGTGGACGCAAGCAAATGTGCGTCGGTGTAGCCAATTCCCATGCTGAAGATTGAGTGCCGGTCAATCGTGACCATCACTTCATCATGGGTCGCAACGACTATTTCCCGCTGCGCAGTCAAAAAATTTATCACGTCATTGCGGTCCCGAAGACTGCCGAGCCCCAGTTCACCAATAATGGCAGGGTGGCAGAGAAGGCGGTCGTCCTCGATGATTTTCTGCAACTCCGTATCGCCGTGACGGAAATGATCAATCCAGATTGACGTGTCCACCAGTATCACTTTGTGGAATCGCTCCGGCGACGGGGTGCTGCTTCTGCATCGGGCATGGAACTTCCGAGCGCAATAAGCCTCTTTCCTGACTCGACCCGTACAAGCGTCTCCAATGCCTGACGAACCAGCGCAGCCGTTTCATTCGTCCCCGTCAGGGATTTCGCGCGCTGCAGAAGTGTGTCATCAAGATTGATAGTGGATCGCATGTCAGGGTCCTGCCGAGGGCGCTGCGTGTAGTTCGAACCTATAAGTAGCACCAAATGGTGCTAAAATCCATGCGTCCGTATATTTTTGTGCAGCTAGAATCCTACGCTTCCTTTGCACGCTACCAGCAATCTCCATTTCGATTGCGGCGGGAGTTCACGCCGCCTTCTCCTGCATCCGCATGAACCCAACCGTCGCCAGCCACAACAGCACTCCAATAAACAGCAGCACGCCAGCAATCGAATATTGCACCGGGTCGCGCCCGGTCCAGGGGCCGACGAGGAAGAAGCAGCTGACGGCGCCGATGATGGGAAGGATGGTGGGGGTGCGGAAGTGTTTGTGGGCCACCTTGTCCTTGCGTAGCACCAGCACCGCGACATTAACGATGGTGAAGACGCCCAGCAGCAGCAGTGCGGTGGTGCCGCCGAGTGCTGGAACGCCGCCTGCGAAGGCGATGAGGCCGATGGCGATGAGCGAGGTGAAGATGATGGCGATATAGGGTGTCTGGCGGCCTTTGTGGACCTTTCCGAGTGCTGGCGGCAGCACGCCTTCGCGGCTCATACCGTAGATCAGGCGGCTGGCCATCATCATGTTGATGAGCGCGGAGTTGGCCACCGCGAACATGGTGATGATGCCGAAAATGCCGATGGGGAAGTTGGGTGCGCCAGCGGCCACCACTTTCAGCAGAGGTGTTTCGCCTTCGCCCAACTCTGCTGCCGGAACCAGCGTGATGGCGGAAATGGCGACGAGAACATAGATGACGCCGGTAATGGCAAGGCCGCCCAGCAGGACTTTCGGGAAGATGCGGGCTGGCTGCTTGCACTCTTCGGCCATGTTGACCGAATCCTCGAAGCCGACCATGGCGAAAAAGGCGAGCGTCGTGGCTGCAACGACAGACCAGATGACGCCGTGTTCGCCCGCAGGCTCGAATGTCCAGACGCGCGAGACATCACCCTGACCATTGCCGATGGCCCAGAAGCCGATGCCGATGATGATCAGCAGGCCGGTGAGTTCCACGACCGTCAGCACCACATTCATCTTCACGCTTTCGCCCACACCCCGAAAATTGATGAGGGCGATGGCGACGATGAAGGCGATGGCAACGCCGGTGACGCCAAAGGCACCGAAATCAAATCCGGTAACGGTGGTGAAGTTGGCGGCAAAGGCGCGGGAGGCGGTGGAGGCTGAGGTCACGCCCGAGGACATGACGGTGAAGGCCACGAGGAAGGTAATGAAGTGCACGCCGAAGGCCTTGTGCGTATAGAGCGCGGCACCGGCGGCCTTGGGGTATTTCGTGACGAGTTCCAGATAGGAGCAGGCGGTGAGAAGCGCGACGCCGAAGGCGATCAGGAAGGGCAGCCAGACGACGCCACCAACTTCCGCCGCGACCTGTCCGGTCAGCGCGTAAATGCCGGTACCGAGGATATCACCGACGATGAACAGAAGCAGCAGCCCCGGCCCGATCACGCGTTTGAGTTCGGTTGTTGGCTCAGCCGAGTTGTCGGGATTTGTAACAGATTTTGCCATTGAAATTCCCCCTCAATGCGTGTGGATTTCAACGCGGATGGGGAGAACATGTTCCCGTGGTTTTAAAGAAAACATTGCGCGCAATGTTTGCTGACGAAGCTTGTCGGACTATGTGGGAGGTCGGATATTGGTCTTAATCCTCGTCCGGTCGATCCTCGGGGTTGAACTGGCTGATTGTGGTCCACCGTGTGGTGAGTGCCGGTTTCTTTTCACCTTCGATTTCCACCGTCACGTCATAGGTGTTCATCAGCATAGCCGCGCCGCGGAAGCGGGCTTCGGCGAGGGTGAAGTGGCCGCGGATGCGGGCGCCGCTTTTGACGGGGGTGACGAAGTGGAGTTTGTCGAAGCCGTAATTGATGCCCATGGTCTGTTCGCGGATTTTGGGCAGGGCGCTGTAGTTCATGGCTGAGAGCAGCGAGACTGTGAGGAAGCCGTGGGCGATGGTGCCGCCGAAGGGGCTTTCGGCTTTGGCGCGCTCTGGGTCCGTGTGGATGAACTGGTCGTCCAGCGTTGCCTTGGCGAAGGCGTCGATCATCGCCTGATCGACGGTGATCCAGTCGGATGTTCCGACTTCGGAACCGACAAGGCCTTTGACCTCAGCCAGAGAGATTTCCTTGGGCATGGTTCCTCGCGACGGGACAGGGTTATGAGGGGGCTTTTGAGATGGAGCTTACAGGCCTCTGATTAAAGAACAATCGCCATTTTGCGCTGCAATATTTAGCACTGTCTATAAAACACCACGGAGCGAGTGGGCAGATGGGCGGGATTGCCGAAATCCGTGCCCAGCGGTTGCCATGCGCCCGGCAGGGTGAAGGGCACGACGTCGTGGGTACGGTTAAAGAGGATAGCAAGGCGCACGGTGTCGCCCGTTTCCAGATCGCGGGTTTTCAACAGCATGGCGAGCGGCGTTCCCTCTGGCCTTTCCCAATCGGCCACGGTCATGGGCTCGCCTGTCGGTGAAAGCCATCGCACGTCATCGGTGTTGGTGGAGAAGAAGTCAGCTTCGCTGAAGACCTCGAAGCGCTTGCGCAGGGCGGCGAGGTAGGCGGTGTGCTCGATCAGCTCTGGCAAAAGCCTGCCCCAATCGACCCAGGTGATGTCGTTGTCCTGGCAGTAGGCGTTGTTGTTGCCGCGCTGGCTGCGGCCCGCCTCATCGCCCGCCGTCAGCATGATGGTGCCACGGGTAACGAAGAGGGTTGAGAGCAGGGATTTGACATCGGCGATGCGCGCCGCATTGACGGCGAGGTTGTCGGTCAGGCCTTCGATGCCATTGTTCCACGAATGGTTTTCATTGTGACCATCCCGGTTGCATTCGCCATTGGCTTCATTGTGCTTGTGTTCGTGCGCCACGAGATCGAAAAGCGTAAAGCCATCATGGGCGGCGAGGAAGTTGACGCTACGGGTGGCGGTTCGGTTATGGCGGGAGAAGATGGCGGATGAGCCGGCGAGTGCATCGGCCAGTGCGCCTGTGGTGCCGGCATCGCCGCGCCAGTATCGGCGAAGGTCATCGCGGGCGCGGTCGTTCCATTCGAGGAAGTTTTCCGGGAAATTGCCGAGCTGGTAACCGCCGGGGCCGATGTCCCAGGGTTCGGCAATCATGATGCGGTCTTGCAGCAAAGGGTCTTCGACCATGGCGGCGAGGGTTTTGCTGGCGGTGTCGAAACCGGTGGCCGTGCGACCGAGGATGGGGGCGAGGTCGAAGCGGAAGCCGTCTATGCCCGCATGCGCCACGAAGTGCCGGAGCGTGTCTAGAACCAGTTGGCGAAGTTGTGGGTGGTCGCAGGCGACGGTGTTGCCGGTGCCGGTATCATTGACCAGCGTGCCGGGATCATCCGGCAGATGGCGATAATAGCTGAGATTATCCAGCCCGCGCAGCGACAGCGTCGAGCCGAAGCGATCGCTTTCGCCAGTGTGGTTGAAGACGAGATCGAGAATGACGCCGATGCCGTTTTCGTGCAGGGTGGCCACCGTCTCGCGCAGCTCTTCCACGCCACCGGGGCAAAGGCGCGGATCGAGCGCCATGAAGCCGACGGGGTTGTACCCCCAGCCATTGGTGAGGCCGAGAGGCGGAAGATGGCGCTCATCGATCCAGGCGGTGATGGGCATCAGCTCGATGGCATCGACGCCGATGGTTTTGAGGTGGGCGATAATGGAGGGGTGGGCAAGGGCCGCGACCGTTCCCTTAATGGCATCTGGCACATCCGGGTGCAGCATGGTGAAGGGCTTGACAGCGACTTCGTAGATCAGGCCGCCGGGTGCGAAGCGGGGCGGCTGGCGTTTTACCCGATGGTGCTGCGAGACGATGGACTTCGGCATGATGGGTGCCGTGTCCGTGCCGAAGGTGAACAGCGCCGGGTCGTGGGCGAATGGCCGGTCGATTTGCGTGGCATAGGGGTCGAGTAGGAGTTTGGACGGGTCGAACCAGAGGCCGTGATCGGGTGCGTAGACGCCATCGGTGCGGAAGCCGTAGCGGGTACCGATGGGGGCGTTTGTGGTGAGGCGGTGGATGTCGTTCTCATCGCGCTGCATGGGCAGGCGGGCGGTCTGAGTCGTGCCGGTTTCGTCGAAGAGGCAGAGGTGGATCTGTGAGGCGTGGCGGGAGTAGACGGAGAATGCCGTTCCGTTTTCCGAGGGGATGGCGCCTTTGGGAGAAACGGTGGGATTTGGCATTTGGGTTTCCATTTGTTGGCTGTGTGGGTGGGGTTCACCCCCCTCTGTCCTGCCGGACATCTCCCCCTCAAGGGGGGAGATCGGCTGGGCGCGCTGACATCACTTCAATCTCGTCAACAAACGTGGCCGAAAGGGTGCCGCGAGTCGATCTCCCCACCTGAGGGGGAGATGCCCGGCAGGGCAGAGGGGGGAAGCCCCACCCACTGTCCTGACCGAATGCCGCAACGCAACCTCAGACGATTACGTAATAACCGTCGGCGCATCACGCCCCGTATGCTTCTTGATCCCCGCAATCGCATCCGCCGCAGAAATCAAATCCGCCAAAGCCTCCTGCGTCTCGATATTATGCCGAGACGCATCGGCCTCGTAACGCTCGACATAGAGACGCAACGTCGCGCCCGCCGTACCGGTGCCGGAGAGGCGGATGACGATGCGGGAGCCGCCTTCGAAGAGGATGCGGATGCCCTGGTTCTTGCTGACGGACTGATCGACCGGGTCGTTGTAGGCGAAATCGTCGGCGGCCTTCACTTTCAGCGCGCCATAGGTGGTGCCGGGCAGGGTGGCGAGCTTTTCGCGCAGGATGGAGACCAGCGTGTTGGCGGCGTCGCTGTCGACTTCTTCATAGTCGTGGCGGGAGTAGTAATTGCGGCCATACTCTGCCCAGTGCTTGGTGACGATGTCCTTGACGCTTTCCTTGCGGGCGGCGACGATATTCAGCCAGAACAGCACGGCCCAGAGGCCGTCCTTTTCACGCACATGGTTGGAGCCGGTGCCGAAGCTTTCTTCGCCGCAGATGGTGACCTTGCCGGCGTCCAGCAGGTTGCCGAAGAATTTCCAGCCGGTGGGCGTCTCATACATGCCGATGCCGAGCTTTTCGGCAACGCGGTCTGCGGCGGCACTTGTTGGCATGGAGCGGGCGATGCCGGAAATGCCAGCTGCATAGCCGGGCGCCAGCGTCGCATTGGCGGCGATGATGGCAAGGCTGTCGGATGGCGTCACGAACATGCCTTTGCCGACCACCATGTTGCGGTCGCCGTCACCATCGGATGCTGCGCCGAAATCTGGGCCTGCCGCGCTCATCACCTCGTCATACATTTCCTTGGCATGAACGAGGTTTGGGTCGGGATGGTGACCGCCGAAATCGGGCAGGGGAACGGAATTGTGCACGGAACCGGCGGGTGCACCGAGGCGCTTTTCGATGATCTCGACCGCGTAAGGTCCGGTGACGGCGCTCATGCTGTCAACCACGACGCGGAAACCACCGGCGATGAGGTTGCGGATGGCGGGGAAGTCGAAGAGCTCTTCCATCAGCGTTGCGTAATCGGCAACGGGGTCGATGACCTCAACCGTCATGCCGTCAACGTCAGCCGTTCCAATCGTATCGAGATCGATATCGGCGGCGTCGGAGATGCGATAGGTCTCGATGGCCTTGGTGCGCTCAAAAATGGCGTCGGTGATTTTTTCCGGTGCCGGGCCGCCATTACCGATATTGTACTTGATGCCGAAATCTTCGTTGGGGCCGCCGGGATTATGGCTGGCTGACAGAACGATGCCGCCGAAGGCCTTGTATTTGCGGATGATGTTGGAGGCCGCAGGCGTGGACAGAATGCCGCCCTGACCGACCAGAACCTTGCCGAAACCGGCAGCAGCAGCCATTTTGACGGCCTTCTGGATGACTTCGCGGTTGTAGTAGCGACCATCGCCGCCGATCACCAGCGCTTGTCCAGCAAAACCTTCAAGGCTGTCGAAAATCGACTGGATGAAGTTTTCCGCATAGTTTTCCTGCGCGAAGACAGGCACTTTCTTGCGAAGGCCGGATGTGCCCGGCTTCTGGTCCTGAAATGGTTTGGTTTGAACGGTCTTGATGGTCATTTACTGGCCTTTCGAAATAAGTTGGGCGTAGAGCGCGGCGTAAAGACCAGCGCTCTTTTCCCAGGAAACATCCGATTTCATGCCCTGCTTCTGCATCTGCGTCCACAGTTTCTGATCGTGATAGTAGCGCACCGTGCGTCTGATAGCCTGACGCAAACCTTCCGGCGTGATCGAGGTGAACTGCACGCCGGTCGCCACTTTCGCGGCAACGGCAGCGTGGTTGGCATCGATGACGGTGTCGTTCAGTCCGCCGTTTCGCGCCACAACGGGAATGCAGCCATAGCGCAGCGCATAAAGCTGGGTCAGGCCGCAGGGCTCGAAGCGTGAGGGGATGATGATGGCGTCACAGCCCGCCTGCATGAGATGCGACAGCGGCTCGTTATAGCCGATAGCGACGCCGACACGGCCCGGGTGGCGCGATGCTGCGGCCAGAAGGGCACCTTCCAGCGCAATCTCGCCAGCGCCCAGCACGACGAGGCGGCCACCCATGGCGACGATATCGTCCACCACCTCTGTCACGAGGTCTATGCCCTTTTGCCATGTCAGGCGCGAGATGACGCAAAAGAGCGGGCCGCTGTCCTGATCGATCCGGAAATGGCTGGCGACAGAGGCCTTGTTCAGAGTGCGCAGCTTCAGATTGGCGGCGGAGTAATTGTGGTTGACCAGATGGTCTGTGGCCGGGTTCCAGACATCGGCGTCGATGCCGTTGACGATGCCGTGCATGACATGGGCGCGGCTTCTGATGACGCCATCCAGCCCCATGCCGAATTCCGGTGTCAGGATTTCCTCGGCGTAGGACGGGCTGACGGTGCTGATGGCCGTCGAGGTCTGTACACCGCCCTTGAGGAAGCTGATATCGTTGTAATATTCGATGCTTTCGGTGCTGAAAGCATGGGCGGGCAGGCCCAGCTGGCTGAAGATATTGGCACCGAATTGGCCCTGAAAGGCGATGTTGTGGATGGTCAGAACGCTCGGAAGTTCCGGCGTTTCCGCATAACGCATATAGACCGGGGCCATGGCGGCCTGCCAGTCATGAGCGTGCAGCAGGTCCGGCTGCCAGCCCGGCAGCTTGCCCGCGGCGATTTCGGCTGCTGCCAGTGAAAGCGCTGCGAAGCGCTTCCAGTTATCCTCGAAATCCTTGCCGGTGGAATCGAGATAGGGACCGGCTGGGCGGTCGTAATAGGCGGGCACATCGAGGATCAGAAGATCGAGACCCTCGTGATGCGCTTCGAGAATATCGGCACGCTCTCCCAGCAGATCGGGCAGTTCGGCAATCTTGACCGCATCCGCCACAGCTGCCTTGACGGCAGGGTAACCGGGAATAAGCGTTCGGGTGGTGATGCCATATGCCTTGAGAGCGATGGGAAGCGCGCCAGCGACATCGGCGAGCCCCCCGGTCTTGATGAGTGGATAGACTTCGGACGCAACCGAAAGAACATTCATGAGGTCTACAGATCCAGCTTGTCGATCATCGATTGGGTTATCAGGCAAATGCCGCTTTCCGTGCGGCGGAAGCGTTTTCCATCGAGTTCCGGGTCCTCTCCGACGATCAGTCCTTCCGGGATGACGACGCCATGGTCGATCACCACATTGCTCAGCTGGGCGTGACGCCCGATCTTCACACTCGGCAGCACTACGGCATTCTCAAGGCGTGAGTATGAATTTGCGCGCACGCCTGTGAACAACAGGCTGCGGTTCAATGACGAGCCAGAGATGATGCAGTCACCGGCAACGACAGACGATGTGGCCGAACCACGGCGCTTCTCATCGTCATGCACGAATTTCGCCGGCGGCAGAATTTCCGCATAAGTCCAGATCGGCCAGGATTTATCATAAATGTCGAGGTCAGGAACGATATCGGTAAGGTCGATATTGGCCTGCCAATAGGCATCGATGGTGCCGACATCGCGCCAATAGGGCTCGTGTTCAAAATCGGACCGTACGCAGGAGGAAGCGAAGCGGTGGGCAACGGCTTTGCCGTGCTGGACGATGTGGGGAATGATGTCCTTGCCGAAGTCGCGGCTGGAATTGGGGTCGCTGGCATCGCGGCGAAGGCAATCCATCAGGAATTTCGTGTGGAACACGTAGATACCCATGGAGGCCAGCGCGAAGTCTTCATTGCCGGGAATGCCCGGCGGGTCGGCAGGCTTTTCGATGAAATTGATGATTTCATCCTTGTCGTTGACATGCATGACGCCGAAGCCGGTGGCTTCCATGCGCGGCACTTCAAGGCAGCCGATGGTGACGTCAGCGCCCGAGTCCACATGCTGTTGCAGCATGTATTCGTAGTCCATCTTGTAGATGTGGTCGCCCGCCAGAATGACCATATATTCCGGGCCATAGGGCTCGATGATATCGATATTCTGATAGACCGCGTCGGCGGTGCCTTCATACCATTGCGTTTCGGACACGCGCTGGGAGGCGGGCAGAATATCGAAGCTTTCGTTACGTTCCGGGCGGAAGAAGTCCCAGCCGCGCTGAAGGTGGCGGATGAGCGAATGCGCCTTGTACTGCGTGGCGACGCCGATGCGTCGAATGCCGGAGTTCAAGGCATTCGAAAGGGCGAAATCGATGATGCGGGCCTTGCCACCGAAATAGACGGCGGGTTTTGCGCGACGGTCCGTCAGCTCCTTCAGGCGGCTGCCACGGCCACCAGCAAGCACATAGGCCATTGCATCACGCGCCAGTGGCTGAACTCTTTTCTCACTCATAGCAGTCCTCCCATAAAATTCCCGTATGTTCCCTTGGTGTCGAAGCACCGTTTTTGGCTGTTAATTTTCCAACTCCAGCATGATGACCGCAAGTGGCGGCAGTGTCAGCGTGGCACCGATGTTACCTCCCGCATCCACAGCCTGCACGCGACCGCCATTGCCCTTGCCGCTGCCGCCGTAAATCTCGGCATCGGTGTTCAGCACTTCACGCCAGCGACCGGCTGTGGGCAGCGGCACGTAGAAGTTTTCGCGATAGACAGGCGTCAGGTTACAGATGACGGCAACCGGCTTTTCGCCCGGCGCCATGCGCAGCCAGGCAAAGACCGAATTTTCATGGTCATCGGCAGACAGCCACTGGAAGCCCTCCGGCTCGCAATCGCGCGCATGCAGCGCACCTTTGGAGCGGTACATGAAATTGAGATCGCGCACGAGGCGGCGCATGCCCTCATGCATATGATATTGCAGCAGGTTCCAGTCGAGCGCGGTCTTTTCGCTCCATTCGCTCCACTGCGCAAATTCCTGGCCCATGAACAGCAGCTTCTTGCCGGGATAACCCCACATGAAGGCGTAATAGGCACGCAGATTGGCAAATTTCTGCCAGTCGTCACCCGGCATCTTGGCAATCATCGAGCCCTTGCCGTGCACCACTTCATCATGGGAAATCGGCAGCACGAAGTTTTCGCTGAAAGCGTAGAGCAGGCCGAAGCTGAGTTCCTGATGGTGGAATTTGCGATGCACCGGCTCTCGCTGGAAATAGCTCAGCGTGTCGTGCATGAAGCCCATGTTCCACTTGAAGCCGAAGCCGAGACCGCCCTCATGCACCGGCTGCGACACCTTTGGCCAGGAGGTGGATTCCTCGGCAATGGTCATGACGCCGGGGTGGTTGCCGTAGATTAGCGTGTTCATCTGCTGGAGGAAGCGGACGGATTCCAGGTTTTCGCGCCCGCCATATTCGTTGGGCACCCACTCGCCTTCCTTGCGGGAATAATCGAGGTAGAGCATGGAGGCGACGGCATCGACGCGCAGGCCATCGAGATGGAATTTCTCGGCCCAATAAAGCGCGTTGTTGATGAGGTAGGACATGACCTCGACGCGACCGAAATTATAGATCGCCGTGTTCCAGTCCGGGTGGAAACCCTGACGCGGATCGGCATGTTCGTAAAGCGCTGTGCCATCGAACCATTTCAGGCCATGCTCATCCGTCGGGAAGTGGGCAGGAACCCAGTCCAGAATGACGCCGATGCCAACCTTATGCGCGCCATTGACGAAACGGGCAAAGCCTTCCGGCTCTCCGAAACGCGCGGTTGGTGCGTAAAGCCCCGTGGTCTGATAGCCCCAGGACGGATCGTAGGGATGTTCGGTGATGGGCATGAACTCGATATGGGTAAAGCCCATATCGGCGCAGTAGGGGATCAGCCGCGCTGCCAGTTCGTCCCATGACAGCAGCGAACCATCTTCGGCATGCTGCCAGGAGGATGCGTGGACTTCGTAGATGGTAATCGGCTGGCGGCGCTGGTCGATGCTGGCCCAGTGCTTGCGGTGGGCCTCGTCACTCCAGTCCTGAACCAGTTCCGGCGTGGTGACGGAGGCATTCTTGGGGCGCAGTTCAGCGCGGCGGGCGTAAGGGTCGGCCTTTAGCGGCAGCAATTCGCCATGCGGGCCGATGATCTCGAATTTGTAGCTACAGCCGGAATAGACATCCGGTGCGAAGATTTCCCAAAGGCCCGTATCCTTGCGGAACCGCATGACATGGCGGCGGCCATCCCAATTGTTGAAATCTCCCACCACGGACACGCGCCGGGCATTAGGAGCCCAGACGGCGAAGTGAAAGCCTTCGACGCCTTCGAGTTTCAGCGGGTGGGCGCCCAGCTTGTCGAAAAGGCGCAAATGCGAGCCCTCACGGACGTAATAATCATCCATGGGGCCAAGCACGGGGCCGAAGCTGTAAGGATCGGTTACGGCCCATTCGGCATCGTCACGCAGTGCGCGATAGCGGATAGGCTGGCGCTTGGACAGCGTGATCGGCCCTTCGAAGAACCCTTCATCATCGGTGCGGACCAATTCCCCTGCAACGTTGCCGTCCAGGGTCATGGCCGTCACTTCTTCCGCACCGGGAATGAAGCAGCGCGCCACAAAGCCGTCCGGGGTCTGGTGAACACCCAGGACGGCAAAGGGGTTGGAATGCAAACCGCTCTTGATTGCCTCGATCTCAGCCTTAGCTGTAGCGCCAGTCTTTGTCTCTTCGGCAGAATTGAGCGGTTTCTTCATCAAGCTCTCCAGATTTCGGTTGCATATTGCCGGATCGTCCGGTCGGACGAGAACCAGCCCATGCGTGCCGTATTGCGCACGGTTTTTTCGTACCAGCTGTTCGTGTCGCTCCAGATGGCATCGACGTCGCGCTGTGCCTGCGCATAAGCGTCGAAGTCTGCCGCGACCATGAACCAGTCATTGTTGTAGATACCGTCCATCAGGGCCGAGAAACGGGACCTGTCATCCGGCGAAAACACGCCGGAGGCGATGGATGACACCGCCTGCGACAGTTCGGCGGAGTTTTCGATGATGGCGCGCGGATTGTGGCCTTCGGCGCGGGCCTGAGCCACTTCATCCGCGGTCTTTCCGAAGATGACGATGTTGTCCTTGCCGACATGTTCGAGCATTTCGACATTCGCACCATCAAGCGTGCCGATGGTGAGCGCGCCGTTCAGGCCAAACTTCATGTTGCCGGTGCCGGAGGCTTCCATGCCAGCCGTCGAAATCTGTTCCGACAAATCAGCCGCTGGAACCATGATCTCCGCAAGGGACACGTTGTAATTGGGAATGAATACCACTTTCAGAAGCCCGCGCACTGCCGGATCGTTATTGATGACACGCGCGATATCATTGGCGAGCTTTATGATGAGCTTTGCATTGTGATAACTCGGCGCTGCTTTGCCAGCGAAGAACTTAACGCGCGGCACCCAATCCAGTTCCGGGCGGGAACGGATTTGATCGTAAAGCGCAACAGCCTCGATGAGGTTGAGCAGCTGGCGCTTATATTCGTGGATACGCTTGATCTGGATGTCGAACATGGCCGATGGATCGACACGGATACCCATGCGCTGGGCAACCAGATTGGCAAGGCGGACCTTGTTCTGGCGCTTGATTTCGGCAAACTTCTCGCGGAAGCCCTTGTCTTCGGCAAAGCGGTCCAGCGCCACCAGCTTTTCCGCGTCATCCAGGAATTCATCGCCGATGGACTGGCGGATGAGGTCGGTGAGGCCGGGATTGCACTGCATCAACCAGCGGCGTGGCGTAATACCGTTGGTCTTGTTGTTGATGCGCTCTGGATAAAGTGTGTGAAGGTCGGCAAACACCGTTTCCTTCATCAGTTCGGTGTGAAGTGCCGATACGCCGTTGATGGAGTGCGAGCCGATAAAGGCGAGGTTGCCCATGCGCACACGCCGCTCTCCGCCCTCTTCGATGACGGAGATGGAGCGTATCTGCTGATCGACCATCTTCTTTTCCTTGCGGGCGAAAAGAAGCGTGTTGGCGTTGATCGCATAGATGATCTGCATGTGGCGCGGTAACAGCCGCTCCAGCAGAGGCACCGGCCAGCTTTCCAGCGCTTCGGGCAGAAGCGTGTGGTTGGTGTAGGAGAAGGTGCCGCGTGTGATCGTCCAGGCTTCTTCGAAATCATGTCCGTGCACGTCGCACAGAAGGCGCATCATTTCGGCAATGGAAATGGCCGGATGCGTGTCGTTGAGCTGGATGGACACCTTGTCGGCGAGGTTGGTGAAATCAGGATATTGCTGCAAATGGCGGCGTAGAATGTCCTGAAGCGAGGCGGACGAGAAGAAATATTCCTGCCGCAGACGCAGTTCCTGCCCTGCCGGGTTGGCATCGGCGGGGTAAAGCACGCGGGTCAGGGCCTCGGCCTTGTTGCTTTCACGCAGCGCGCCGATGTGATCGCCCGCGTTGAAGGCATCGAGCAGGATCGGATCGATGGGCTGGGCCGACCACAGGCGAAGCGTGTTGACGCGTGTGCCGCGCCAGCCGACGACGGGCGTATCATAGGCGGTGGCGATCATGCGCTCTGCCGGTTTCCAGACGAAGCGCTGCGGCTCTTCATAACCGCCGATGGTTTCGACAGCGCCGCCGAAGCCGATTTCATAGGAGCTTTCGCGACGTTCGAATTCCCAGGGGTTGCCATGGGCAAGCCATGTCTCGGGAAGTTCCACCTGCCAGCCATCCGCCATCTGCTGGCGGAAAAGGCCGTGCACGTACCGGATGCCATATCCATAGGCCGGGATATCGACGGTGGCCATCGATTCCATGAAGCAGGCGGCGAGACGGCCAAGACCGCCATTGCCAAGTGCCGCATCCGGCTCCAGACCGGCGATCACGTCGAACTCGACACCCAGCGATGTCAGCGCATCCTTGATCTCGCCCATCAGGCCGAGATTGGAGATGGCATCGCGCATCAGGCGGCCGATCAAAAACTCCAGCGACAGATAATAAACGCGCTTGCTGTCGTTCTGATATGCCTTGCGGGTGGATTCCATCCACTTGTCGATGACGCGGTCGCGGATGACCAGAATGGTGGCGGTCAGCCAGTCATGCGGCTTTGCGACCTTGACGTCCTTGCCGATGCGATAGGTAAGTCTTTCGATGATTTCATTGGCAAGAACTTCTGGCTCCGAGCTGCGTGGGGCGGGGCGGGGAAGGTCGTTGGTGGCGAGTTTGTTGATCATTGGTCGGTCAGTACCTTGGTGGGAGGAGGGGGCCTGATTCTGTCGATCCGTCATATCGTCTCGAATGCGATTTATGCATCGTTCACAGCCTCTGGCAACAGCCGATTTTGGGGAGGCAGGTATGATTTTACCGTCTGAATCAGCGGCATGGTGTTGTGCAGTCAAAACAAAAGCCGCAAGAACGGTCAGGTTCTCACGGCTTCCTAAGGTAATGTACGATTTGGTCAGTTCGTCAGACGGCTGACATTTCCAGAAGCTTTTCTGGCAATATCGCCAAAGGCTTCGACAATCTCTTCCATGTTCTCGGGCGCGTAATAATTGTCCAGGCTGGTGGCGCAAGCTTGCAAAAGCGATTTTCCCTTGTCCGGTGCCATAAAGGCGACGGTGAAAATCTTGATGTCGTCAGCTTTCGCCTTTGTGCATGTGGCGCGCACCTGGGCATCGATGCCGGAATTCCAGCTGGCACTCGCGCCCGTCATTTCGCCGTCCGTCATCAGCACGATATAGCGGTTATAGAAGGTATTCTTCTGCAGTCCCTGCGCAATACCTTCGGCGGTGGTGTTGATGTTCTTGTTATTGCTTTTCAGGGCATTATAGGCCGTGTTCAAAGCCGCATCGGCATTGGTTCCGCCTTCAGGATATTGCGGAATGGCTTGCACATAAGCGGTGGTTTTCTTGGTACCCCACTCGAAGCCCTGAGCCGAAAAACTCGCGTCGTTATAGGCAACGGCTGCGGTGCGAACGAGTTTTGATTCCGGCGATCCGCTCGATTTATAGGTCGGGTCTGACTTGTTCAACGTATCGACGAGATAGCTCACGGCGGTTTTGAGCGATGTGCTTTTGTTGACGTAGCAAGGGTTCGATGTGACCTTGGACTGCGTTTGACCCCAGTTGCTGGCGGTATAGTTCGGGCAGGAATATTTGCTCTTGTCGACTGTATCGGTTCTGAACGACATGGAGCCGGAGCGGTCCAGCACCAGATACATGGACATGGGAGCGCCCTTGTTGAAGCTGCTTTCCGACGTACTGGTTGCGCTCATCGTCAGCGTTTTTGCCCAGATAAGACCGAGCAGAGGATTGAGCGGCATCTGATAGCTGACCGTGGTGGAAATCTGGAACGTCGTTCCCTTATCGGTGTCCGTTCGTTTTGCGGCGCTGCTGATCTGGGACTCGAAGTCCTTCTTCTCCGCCTCGGACAAATTCTGTGCGAAGGCCTGTCCGGCCAGATATTGCACGACTTGTGCCTTCAGCACCTCATCGCTTTTGGTGCCTTCGGATTCGCGGAATTGGGTCGCAGCGGCCAGCGTTGCTGAATCGGCGGCGTTTTGCAGATCTGACTTGACCTGCATTGCTTTCGTGAACTCCAGCCCAGCCCCGGCAACACCCATCAAAAGCGGCAGTGCCGCCGCTGTCATCATGGCGAAATTGCCCTGCCTGTCGCTCAACAGCGCGCGCATGCGTGTCTTCATTCCAGCCCCGTTGAACATCATGTCCACCTGTTCAATTGTGTGATGGTTTCAGCTCTACTGCCGGGCAATGTAGATTTTCCTAACGTAACGTGAGCAAATTTATCGAGTGCTCGAAACGGGACAGATTTCTGTCGTGAAACGAGGCTTTGTGCCGCTGCGGCACGTCCTTCGTTCCGTTTTGGTGCAGGCTCAGTGCTTGACGGGAATGACGTCCACGGCCTGCGTGGTCTGCTGGTTGCCGTAGCTTTTCAATACGCCGATGACGGGGGCTATGTCGGAATAATCGCGTCCGTAACCGACAACGATGTGGTCGCTGCCAGCGACGATGTCGTTGGTTGGGTCGAGCTCGATATAGCCGGTCGCCTCGCCGCACCAGACGCGGACCCAGGCGTGCATGGCGTCCGCGCCTTCAAGCCGTTCCTTGCCGGCTGGCGGAATGGTGCGCAGGAAGCCGCTGACATAGCCTGCGGGAATGCCGAGGCTGCGCAGCGCCGAAATCATGATATGCGAGAAATCCTGGCAGACGCCGCGTTTGAGCTTGAAGGCTTCCGCCGGTGTGGTGTCCACCGTGGTCGCCTCGCCATCATATTTGAAGTCCTTGTAGATGCGCTTGCACAGCGCCATCGCGATTTCGCGGATGGTCATGCCGGGCTTGATCGTCTCGCGGGCGTAAGCGGCAATGGCGGCGTTCTCGCCGATGCGCGGGCTGACGCCTGCCAGATGATGGGGCGACTGCGGACCCAGCGACCAGACGCTGGCCAGCTCTGCTGATAGTCTCGACAGTTGCGGCGAGAAATCCGCCGTCAGCGAGGGGCTTTCCACGGAAACGCGGGCCTGCATGCGAATATCCAGCTTGTCATGCGGGGCGCGCAGAAACACCGAGGTTGCGCTCTGCTGGAAGAAATCATCGAAGACGGTGCGCTCTTCCGGGGATGGTGTCACGCTCAGTGATCCAGCGATCAATCTCTGCTTGCCGGGGATGGACAGCGGCATGATGCGGATGATGTGGCGCGCGCCGGATGCCAGCGTGTCGTAGAGATAGCCCATGTGCAGCGTCAGGTCGTAGAGCATGGCCTATCCGAGATATGTCTGGGCGAGAAGGTCTGACAGATGTTCCAGATCCTGCTCCAACTGACGGAAGACAGCAGGCGACAGGTTTTCCGGCGTCATGACGGCAAGGCCGGAGTGAATGCGCATCACTTCGCGATAGAAGGGCGACATCTGGCCGTTGACGAACGCGTTGGGCAGTTGCTCCACCTCGGTGCGGATTTCGTTGAGCTGGAACAGAATAGAGCGTGGGTTGAGCGGATCGAGGCCCAGCAGGTCCATCACCGTCAGCGCTGCCGTGTTGACGTTGTAGCGGCGGCGGTGGGTCATGACGCTGTCGCCGATTTCGAGCAACATGTCATAGGAGCCATCAGGTGCTTCCGGGCCGCTCATATGGCCGAGAAGCCGCGTAAGATGCAGGCCGCGTTCCAGATAACGACCGATGGACAGGAACCGCCAGCCGGTGAAACGATACATGTTTTCATGCACCAGACCGGCAAAGCCCGCGAGCTTGCGCAAAAGCACGGTCATGGCATGGGTCGCGTCATCACCCGCAGCCACCTTGCTCTGGAAGCGGCGCGCGGTCTTGGCGAGATCGTTCAAGGCCAGCCAACCATCCGGCGAGAAGCGGTCTCTGATATTGCTGGCGGAATAGATCGCGCTGTTGAGATTGGCGATCAGGCTTGCGGGAACGGCTTCCTCGACGTCGATATCGATGGTTTCGAGATAGGCGGTGACGTGGGCCAGAAGCGGCTGCTTCGGATCGGCGGATTCGGCGAAGCGGGCGTGCCATGCGCGCAGGATACGCAAGGCACCTTCGGAACGCTCGATGTAACGACCCAGCCAGAAAAGATTATCCGCCGCACGGCTTGGTAGGCTGCCGGGCATGTTGCGGATGAAGTTTTCTTCCGCTGGCAGAAGCGTGGTGCGCTCCACCGGCTTGTCCGAGACGATCCAGACATCGGCTGCACTTCCGCCTGCCTGCATGGCAATGGCCGCCGTATCGTTGCTGCGGCCAATACGGGCAAAGCCACCGGGCATGACCTGCCAGCCATCCTGCGTGCGCGCCGCAAAGACGCGCAAGCTCATAGGGCGCGGCACCAGCTTGCCATCGACATAGGCCGGTGTGGTGGAAAGCGTGACGACTTCCTGGCCGACGAGCTTGTGACCATCGCTTGCCAGCCAGTCACCGATGGAATCCTTGGCGGTTTCGCGCAGCGAGGAGCCGAGAACCGACTGACCGTTATCATCGAAGAAGGGCAGGCGCGAATAGGCGGGGCCGATCACCATGCGCTCGATGTTGCGCGCCACGTGTTCGCGCTCGGACGGCTGGCCGCACCACCATGTGGCGATGGATGGCATTGCGAGCTCTTCGCCCAAAAGATGGCGACAGATAGCAGGCATGAAGGCGAGCAGCGCACGGGTTTCGAGAATGCCTGAGCCCAGCGCATTGACCATGCTGAGCGAGCCAGAGCGCAGCGCCTGCACCATGCCGGGCGTGCCGATGTGGGAGTTCTGGTCCAGTTCCAGCGGGTCGGTGTAAGAGGCATCCAGCCGCCGCCACAACACGCCGACGGGTTTAAGGCCCGCGACCGTGCGGACCATGACGCGATTGTTGACGACGGTCAGGTCCTCGCCTTCCAGCAGCATGAAGCCGAGATAGCGGGCGATATAGGCGTGTTCGAAATAGGTTTCGCTGGCGGGGCCGGGTGTCAGAACCGCGATGCGATCATCCGGGTGCTGGCGGTGAGCCTGCAACGTATCGCGAAACGCACCGAAGAAGGAGGCGAGGCGGTGGACGTGGGATTCGCCGTAGATGTCGGAGAAAGCGCGGGTTGTGGCTACACGGTTTTCGAGCGCGAAGCCAGCGCCTGATGGGGCCTGCGTGCGGTCTGCCAGCACCCACCAGTTACCGTCAGGGCCGCGACCGATTTCGAACGAACAGAAATGCAGATAGTGTCCATCCGCCGGTTTAACGCCTGCCAGCGGACGAAGATATTCCGGGTTGGAGGCGAGCAGCGACGGCGGCACATAGCCCTGCTGGACCAGCCGGTTTTCACCGTAAAAATCGGCAACGATGCTTTCCAGCAGATTGGCGCGCTGGATAAGGCCGTGGGAGACGGCTTCCCATTCCTTCTCATCGATCAGAACGGGGATATGGGAAATCGGCCAATTGCGCTCGGTGTTTCCCTGCGCGCTGTAATCGCGGTAAAACACGCCGGCGTCGCGCAGGTAGCGGTCGGTGCGGGCGAAGCGCTCATGCAGCTCGCGTTCTTCCATACGCCCGAGAGCGTTGACAAAAGGCTGCCAGACGGGGCGAATGTTCCCGTGTATGTCCAGCATTTCATCGGCAATTCCGGGCATGGGACGATAATCCAGCATGGAAGCCATGCCGGGTTTTTCGCTCATCCGTTCCAATGCCGGTGCCTTTGCCAAGTCACACTCCCTGCGGGCGTCTTAAATCGAGCGTCAGCGGAAACTCCGGCGACGCTGCTTCCGGCCACAGAGTATACTGACCGGCGGTATGTCCCCAGGGCTCGAAACGGGCAAGCCGTCTGGCTTCCGCTTCGTTTCCATTGACCGGGAACGTCTCATAGGTGCGACCGCCCGGATGGGCAACATGATAGATGCAGCCGCCAATCGATCGGTTCGACCATGTATCATAAATGTCGAAGGTCAACGGAGTGTTGACCGGCAAAGCCGGGTGCAGACCCTGCGAAGGCTGCCACGCCTTGAAGCGCACACCGGCGACGGAGACACCCGAATCGTCGGTCTGCTTCATCGGCACGGCGCGACCGTTGCACGCCACCGTGTAGCGGGACGGGTTGGAGGTTTCCAGACGCACCTGCAAACGCTCGACCGAGGAATCGACATAACGCACGGTGCCGCCGATGGCACCCTGTTCGCCCATGACATGCCATGGCTCCAGCGCCTGACGTAGCTCCAGTTTGGAGCCTTCATATTCGACCTCGCCGAAGAAGGGGAAGCGGAACTCCAGTTGGGCGGCAAACCATTCCGGCTTCACATCGAAACCATTGTCTTTCAGGTCTGCGAGAACATCGAGGAAATCGGCCCAGATGTAATGCGGCAGCATGAAGCGATCGGCCAGCGCCGTTCCCCAGCGCACGAATTTACCGCCGACAGGGTTCTTCCAGAAGCGGGCGATGATGGCGCGCACCAGCAATTGCTGGGCCAGCGACATGCGGGCATTCGGCGGCATTTCGAAGCCACGGAATTCCACGAGGCCGAGGCGACCGGTTGGGCCATCCGGGGAGAACAGCTTGTCGATGCAAATCTCGGAACGGTGGGTGTTGCCGGTGACATCCGTCAGCAGATTGCGGAACAAGCGGTCCACCAGCCATGGCAGCGGCGGCGCGCCTTCGCCCGGCATCGGCACCTGCGCCATGGCGATTTCCAGCTCGTACATGCTGTCGTGACGGGCTTCATCGATGCGCGGTGCCTGGCTTGTCGGGCCGATGAACAGGCCGGAAAAAAGGTAGGATAGTGACGGGTGGCGCTGCCAGTGCAGCACGAGGCTTTTCAAGAGATCGGGACGGCGCAGGAACGGGCTGTCATTGGGGTTGGCACCGCCCACCACCACATGGTTGCCGCCGCCGGTGCCGGTGTGCCGACCATCAATCATGAACTTGTCGGCACCCAGCCGGGTCTGGCGCGCGTCTTCATAGACTGATGTGGTGATATCGACGCAATCCTTCCAGCTCGCCGCCGGGTGGATGTTGACTTCGATGACACCGGGATCGGGCGCGACGCGGATGACATTCATGCGCTCGTCATGCGGCGGTGTGTAGCCCTCGATGTGCACGGGCAGGCCGAGATCGGTGGCTGCGGCTTCTGCAGCGGCGACGAGATCGAGATAGTCCTCGATGCGTTCCACCGGCGGCATGAAGACGCAGAGACGTCCATCGCGTGCCTCCACCGACATGGCTGTGCGGACTTCACCGTTGATGTCGCTGATGGACTGTTCGATGCGTTCCTGCGTGGCACCATCGGAAGCCTGAAACGAGGCTTCGGGCAGCACGCGCGCAGATGGCGCCATGGCGTCTGGCAGCGGCCCACGCGGAACAGACGGGTCCGCCGGGTGGATATAGGGGAATTTCGATGGTGGAACGTGGGGCAGGGTGCCGAGCGGAATGCGGTAGCCGACCGGGCTATCGCCGGGAACGAGGAAGATGCGGCCGCGCCGTGTCTTCCACTTCTCGCTCATCCAACGTTTCTCGGATGTCGCCTTGGCATTCCACGCCTGCACTGGCAGGACATAGCCGGTTGGTGTCGTGAGGCCACGCTCGAACACACGGGCGATGCGGTTGCGCTCTTCCGGGTCTTTCAGCTTGGAATTGGACGGATCGACGTTGTCAGGCAGGTTGCCTTCCTTGATCAGCCATTCGGCAGGGTCTTCATAGGCCGGCAGCACCAGTTCCGGCGCGATGCCGATATTGGTGGCGATGTTGGTCAGAAGCTTTTCGGCATCTTCCGAGGTCACGCCGGTATCGGCACCTTCGCGGGCCACCAGATCGGGATTGTGCCAGACGGACTGGCCATCCTTGCGCCAATAGAGCGAGAAGGTCCAGCGCGGCAGGCTTTCACCGGGATACCACTTGCCCTGACCGTAATGCAGGAAGCCGTTGGGAGCGAAGCGCTCGCGCAGCTTGCGGATCAGCACATCGGCCTTTTCGCGCTTGGTCGGGCCGACGGCATCGGTGTTCCATTCGCCTGATTCGAAGTCATCGATGGACACGAAGGTCGGCTCTCCGCCCATGGTGAGGCGCACGTCCTGCTGCGCCAGAACCTTGTCCACCTGTTCGCCGAGAGCATTGAGGCGATCCCAGCTTTCGTCCGAAAACGGCTTGGTGATGCGCGGGTGCTCAGCCACGCGGGTGACCTTCATATCGAAGGCAAATTCAGTGTTGGCCTCGCCGTAATAGCCGCCGGAAATGGGGGCGGCATTGCTGAAATGCGGCGTTGCAGCAAGCGGCACATGGCTTTCGCCGGTCAAAAGCCCGGAGGTCGGATCAAGACCCACCCAGCCCGCACCCGGCAGATAGACTTCCGTCCAAGCGTGCAGATCGGTGAAATCGACCTCGGTTCCCGAGGGTCCGTCGAGTGCCTTGAGGTCCGGCGTCAGCTGAATGAGATAACCGGAGACGAAGCGGGCGGCGAAGCCGAGATGGCGCAGGATCTGCACCAGAAGCCAGCTCGTGTCGCGGCACGACCCCTTGGCCGAGGAAAGCGTTTCCTCCGGCGTTTGCACACCGGTTTCCATGCGAATGACATAGCCGATTTCGCTTTGCAGGCGGGCATTGAGACCAACGACCATATCGACGGTCGGCTGGCCCTGCGTTTTGTCGATGGTTTGCAGAAAGGCTGAAAGCAAAGGGCCTGCGGGTTCTGGCGTCTTGTAAATCGACAGATCGTCTTTCAGCGTTTCCGGATATTCGAAGGGCCATGCAATGGCGCTTTCTTCAACGAAGAAATCGAACGGATTATAGACCGTCATATCCGCGACGAGATCGACCTCTATTCTGAACTCGGTGACAGGGTCGGGAAAGACGTAACGCGCCAGAAAATTACCGTAGGGGTCCTGTTGCAAATTCACGAAGTGGTTTGCGGGCGTCACCTTCAGCGAATGGCTGATGACATGGGTGCGGGAATGCGGCGCAGGCTTCAATCGTATGATCTGCGGTCCAAGGCGGATCGGTCTGTCGTATTTGTAATGCGTCAGATGATAGATGCTGGCTTTGATAGACATGCGTTCCCTTGCCCGGTTTTCCGGTTTGCGCGGATGGTGCCGCCCCTCTTTTATTGCTGCGACTTTGTGCAATGCACGCGAATAAAGCAAGGAACATTTCAAGCCCCCTTCGCATTCGAACGGGTGGCGTTTTGCGGCTTTCGCGTCGCTGGTGGACAAGCTTCAACGGAATGCTATTGCTGTGAGCGCGGGTGCAAATCACCGTTGCCTGCGCAAAGGCCCGGATTTCGGAATTTCAGGAAATGGCAAGGTACTGATGGCGCAAGGTAATCTGTCCACAGAGACGATCAATTACCCGTCTTTCGATCTGACGTTCAGATCGCAACTGGGCATGATGGGCAGTGCGTTTTGGACCTCGCGCGTTCGCGGCAAGCTCATTCTGTTGATGTGCGCCCTGCTGACCATCATCCTCGTGACCGCTTACGGGCAGGTCAAACTGAACGAGTGGAACGCGCCTTTCTATAACGCGCTCGAGCGGCGCGATCTGAACTCGTTTTTGCACCAGCTTGAAGTCTTTGCGATGATTGCGGGGTCGCTGCTGCTGCTCAATGTCTTCCAGACATGGCTGAACCAGATGACAGCGCTGAACATGCGCGAAGGCTTGGCAAAGGACATGGTGGATGAGTGGTTCAAGCCTGGCCGTGCAGCGAGACTCGCGGGTTTTGGCGCCATTGCCGTCAATCCCGACCAGCGTCTGCATGATGATGTGCGCAATCTGGCCGAAAGCAGCACGGCGCTGGCCATCGGTCTCGTCAACGCCACCATTCTGCTCGTCAGCTTCATCGGTGTGCTGTGGGGACTATCTGCGGGATTTGCCATCGAAATCGGCGGCAAGATGGTCGCGATACCGGGCTATATGGTCTGGGCGGCGCTGATCTATGCGGGCTCGGCCTCGCTGCTCAGCAACCTCGTTGGTTACCGGCTTGTGCCGCTGAACGCGGAGCGTTATTCCAAGGAAGCGGAACTGCGCTTCTCGCTGATGCGGGCGAGTGAAAACCTGACGGCGATCACGCTGGCACGGGGCGAGAAAAACGAACGCCACCGCATTGGCGAGGATATCAATGCGGTGTTGGGCGTCATACGTGGCCTTGCCATGGCGCTGACGCACTTGACATGGGTTTCATCGGGTTACGGCTGGCTGGCCATCGTTGCGCCCATTCTGATTGCCGCACCGGTCTATTTCTCTGGAAATCTGAGTTTCGGCGGGTTGATGATGGCCGTTGGTGCCTTCAACCAGGTCAATGTCGCCCTACGCTGGTACATCGACAATTTCGGGCCCATCGCCAGCTGGAAAGCCACTCTGCAGCGCGTCTCGGTGTTTCGCAACGCGCTGATCCAGATGGACAGCGTGGAGCGGCACGGCAATGCTATCGACATCGAAAAAACCGCAACCGGCCCCATCATGCTGACTGCGGTGGAGATCTGCCCCGAGGCAGGCGGGCAGGATATGTCGCGCATCTTCCGCCTGCGCGAGGCGCCGGTTGAGATCGATGTCGGGGACCGGCTGATGGTCAATGGCGATCAGGGCGTGAACCGGCGACTGTTTTTCGCAGCCATTGCCGGGCTCTGGCCATGGGGGCGCGGCAACATCACCATGCCGCCACGCGAGGAAACACTGTTCATTGCCCAGCACGGCTATTTACCGGCGGCGCCGTTGCGGGAAATTCTCTCCTATCCACGCAGCCCGCAGAAATTCAAGGAACAGGAGTTTCTCGATGCCATGGAGCAATGCGGCCTTGGCCACATCATTCCGCGCATGGAAGACAATATTCGCTGGGACAAGAAGTTTGATTCCGACGAGCAGGCCTGCGTGCGGGTTGCCAACGCGCTGTTGCTGAAGCCGCGCTGGCTGTTCATCGACGATCTGCTGGAAGGTCTGGAGACGGAAACCGTCGATAGGCTGGCGGCAGTGCTTGCGGGCATGAAGGACACGGCGATTGTCTATATTGGCCGGTCCGAGACCATTTTGCAGGTGCTGTCACCACGGGTGCTGCATCTGGATCTGGTCAAATCCTAATCGTCAGGTTTTCAACGGCGCAGTGTTGATGTGGGTCGCCGTTGTTTCGATGATGCTTGCCGGTGGTGCGCTGTGCATCATGGCCAGCGGCATGATGGTGATGAACAGCGCCAGTGCCACGAGGGCAACGATGACGACCCAGTCATCGCGCTGCTGTTTGACGGTATTCCCACTCCAGTCATATGCCATAGCGGTCCTCGCTTATATCAGTATATGAAGATGAAAGAATTCAACGTCAGAGTGCCGCAGTATGGTTAACCAACACTTAAGCTCTCGTGCTATTCTTTGCGGGTGTGTGTAGCAGCGCTTGGAAGACGAATATGTTTTCCAGCATTTATCCTGACGTAAGGTAAGGTCGCCCTGTGCCTGTGTTCGGCACAGGTGGGTTGGACGAGCTAATCTTGCCCATTAAAAACAACTAAGGCGCGCAGCGATCTGGATGGATCGCAACGCGCCGTGATGTCTTGGTTGTTTTTGTCTGGGGTGCGGCTTAGAGCGCTTCCTTGTTAAATGGAAACGTTCTGCCGGAGCAGATTTTCGTCAGGGCTAAGGCGATCGGCGAAGGGCATACCCAAAGGTACGGTCAAGCCGATCGCCTTAGCCCTGGCGGAAATATGCCCGGCCCTTCGGGTTGGTTGAAACGGGCCGTCTGCTTGCCCGGACGGCTTGGCCGTATGCTGAGGCTACGGAACGCGCCGTCCGGACAAGCAGTCGATCCCGTTTGAACCAACAGAACTGTTTCCATTTAACAAGGAAGCGCTCTAAAGGCCCGAGAGAATGGCCAGCGCCTGTTCGTGAATGGCCTTGCTGCCCGCTGCCAGAATGCGGCCTGCAGATTCCGGTCTGCCGCCTTCCCAGTTGGTGATGACGCCACCGGCCTGCTCAATGATGGGAATGAGCGCGCCAACATCATAGGGCTTCAGTCCAGACTCGATGACGAGATCGACATGGCCGCCCGCCAGCAGGGCATAGGCGTAGCAATCCACGCCGTAGCGGAACAGGCGCACCTGTTGCTCGACCGTGTGATAGCGCTCTGCTTCGTCCGTGGTGAAGATGTGCGGCGAAGTGGTGAAGAGGATCGCGTCGGACAGGCTCTCGCAGTTGCGCGTGCTGATCTGCCTGTCGCCGCCGGGGCCGAAATACCAGGCTTTCTCGCCATCGGCAAAATAACGTTCGCCCGTAAATGGCTGATCCATGACGCCCATGACGGCGTGGCCAGAGGACTGGAAGCCGATCAAGGTGCCCCAGACGGGTACGCCGGATATGAAAGCGCGGGTGCCATCGATGGGGTCGATGACCCAGACATGCTCGCGATCGGTTCCGACACTGCCATGTTCTTCGCCCAGAATGCCGTGGTCCGGGAAGCGGTCGGTGATCAGTGCGCGGATGGCCGTTTCAGCGGCCTGATCGCCTTCGGTGACGGGATCGTAACCGCCAGCCTGCTTGTTGGCGACGGCAACACCGCTGCGGAACCGGGGCAGGGTCTCTGCCTTGGCGGCATCGGCAAGACGAAAGAAGAAATCGCGATCGGGCAGCATCAAAACCTCACCATTCTAAAATCCCAAAAGGACATAGCGCGCTTCAGGCAACTTCGTCCACTCGCTATGTGCCGGAGATATGAAAAGCCAAAACAAATGCAGATTTTTATGAAGGTCGCGCGAATATCAGGCATATTGACAAAAATTGAGCAAATTATAGGCAATAACAAAAATGATTGACAAATGAGCATTGTCGTCGTAGCTTCATGTCACAGTCTTTGACTGTAAATACCCTCCTTGGGTGTTTCCTCCCTAGACTTGACCGCGCCAAGGCGCGGTTTTTTTTGCCCGCAAGCACAGCTGCGGCGCGTTCGTCATCATTTCAGTGGGTGTTATTCGGCAGCAAAGGCCATGTCGGTGGCATATTCGGATACGAACATCGACAGCTGGCGCATGAACGTGTCCAGCGCGGATTGTACGGCGTAAAATTCCGGCGTCTTCAGAAGCGTTTTCTCATCCACATAAAGCGCCCGGCTGATCTCGATCTGCAAGGCGTGCAGCGAGCGAATGGGGCGGCCGTAATGTTCTGTGATGAAGCCCCCGGCATAGGGCTTGTTGCAGACGGCGGTAAAGCCGAGTTCTTCCAGAAAATGCAGGGCGGCGCGGGAGATTTCCGCCGAGGCGCTGGTGCCGTAACGGTCGCCGATGATGATATCGGGCCGGATGTTGGAACTGGCAAGGCGGATATTGCCGGGCATGGAATGGCAGTCGATCAAAACCGCCATGCCGAAATTGGCGTGGGTGCGGGAAATGAGCTTTCGCAGGCAGGCATGGTAGGGCTTGTAGATGGTTTCGATGCGGCCCAGCCCTTCGTCCACCGGCAGGCGGTGGGCATAGATATCCATATTCTCGGCCACGATGCGCGGCACGGTGCCAAGCCCGCCTGCCACGCGCATGGAGCCAATATTGGCATAGGGCGGCAAAGCGCCATCGAACATGCGTGGATCGAGCTCATAGGGCTCGCGGTTCACATCCAGATAGGCGCGCGGAAAATTGGCTTTGAGCAGGGGTGCGCCGATATCGACCGCGCTGGAAAACAGCTCATCGACATAATGGTCTTCGGATCGGCGGATTTCGTAGGAGCTCAGGCGGGATGATTCGAGGAAGGAAACCGGATAGCAGCGGCCGCTATGGGGGGAGTTATACACGAACGGAATGCTGTGAACGGCTGGTTCGTGCACTTCGAAGAGTTCGTACTCGCCCGTAACCCAGTCCATTCCGCCCCGTTTACCATGTCATAATTCTGCCAGAAGCATCATGTTGCCAGTTAAGGCAGAGCAAGTCCATACTGCGCACCAGTCGCCCGAGTCATGATTCTACCGTTCACATGATATTTACTGAAAATGCGGTATGATCGGGATAAGGTATTCCAATAAATCAGAAGTTACGGTCACTTAAATGGTACAGAAAATTCTTCTCGCTGAAGATGACAATGACATGCGACGCTTTCTCGTGAAGGCGCTGGAGAAAGCCGGATACAAGGTTTCCTCCTTCGATAACGGCGCAAGCGCCTATGACCGTCTTCGTGAAGAGCCTTTTTCGCTTCTCCTCACCGATATCGTCATGCCGGAAATGGACGGCATCGAGCTTGCGCGCCGCGCCACCGAGCTCGACCCGGACCTCAAGGTCATGTTCATCACCGGCTTCGCAGCCGTGGCGCTGAATGCTGATTCGAAGGCGCCGAAGGATGCGAAGGTCCTTTCCAAGCCTTTCCACCTGCGCGATCTCGTCGATGAAGTGAACAAACTCCTTGTGGCGTAAGGCTTGTAAAAAAGCTTTCACAAAACCGCAAAAAAGCAGTTGACGCTTCATCCGGTTTCGTGATTTATGCGCCGCAACGGAGGGCGTGTAGCTCAGCGGGAGAGCACTACGTTGACATCGTAGGGGTCACAGGTTCAATCCCTGTCACGCCCACCATCCGAATTCTTAAGTATCAAGGCCTTGCGAGAAAATCGCGAGGCCTTTTTGCTTTTTGGCTCGACATTGCCATCCATCTTTTTTGCAGGCGATACAGCACCGAAATGCACTCTCCGGCGCCGGCTGAGCGCGGCTTAAATTTTCAGCAATCTTTTGGCTTGTTGCGGCGGCGCTACAGCTTTTTTCCTTGGTTGGAGTACCTATGGCAACCACACAACCAAGGTGCCCGAAATGAGAAAAATTGTCATTGCCGCAGCTTTTATCCTGACCGCGTCCACTGCGATGGCTGCGGATGCGGTCTATGAGGCACCGCAGGCGCCCGTGGCGATTTCCGGGCAGGCATTCTCATGGACGGGCTTCACCGCCGGTGTGCAGGGCGGATATGCCTGGGATAACCAGGACATCTCCGGCATCATCGCGGGAACACCGCTGGAAGCCAATTTCAATGGCGGCGTTCTGGGTGCGTTTGCGGGCTATAACCACCAGCTGAGCAACAATTGGGTCCTTGGCGTGGAAGGCGATTTCGACGGCAACTGGGGCGATGGCACTCTGACCATTCTCGCGCCTGACCGCTACGAGTACGGTCTGGACTGGCAGGGCTCTGTCCGTGGCCGCGTTGGTTACGCATTCGACCGGGCGCTGGTTTACGGCACGGCAGGCTGGGCTGTCGGACGCGGTTATCTGGTTACGCCGGGCTTCCCGAAAAACAAGGAAACTTTCAACGGCTACACGGTCGGCGCTGGCGTGGATTACGCCTTCACCGACATGATTTTTGGCCGTATCGAATACCGCTACACCGACTTTGGCGACAAGAACTACGATTACGGCGCGCTCGGCCCTTTGCTGAATGGAGATATCGACCAGCACGCCGTGCGCGTTGGTTTGGGTGTGAAGTTCTAGGCGACGCTAAGGGTCGCTGCCGGGCGATATGTATCTTGCGGCGATACATTTTTCTTGACGGCGGCGTGTATCGCGCTATGATACATTCCTGACAAAGAGGTCTGATTTGATCCGATCTTTCAAGGATGCGATGACCGAGGCGGTGGCGGGCGGAAAGGTACTCAAGGGCTTTCCTGCGGATATCGTGAAAGTCTCCATACGCAAACTGACAATGCTCAATGCGGCTCACGATTTGGAAGACCTTCGTTCCCCGCCTGGCAATAGGCTGGAGGCATTAAAGGGCACCCGTGTGGGGCAGCATTCAATTCGGATCAACGACCAGTGGCGCATATGCTTCGTTTGGAGAGACGGCGGCGCTGATGATGTCGAAATCGTGGACTATCACTGAAGGGAGCTGACATGACCAATATTTTAGCCCCGGTCCATCCCGGCGAAATTCTTCGTGAAGAATATCTGGTTCCGCTCGGCATGAGTGCGGGCGCGCTTGCCAGAAAGCTGAATGTGCCGCGCACTCGTATCGAGCGGTTGGCAACAGAACAGGCTTCGGTGACACCAGACACCGCGCTTCGCCTGGCCAAGGTCTTCAAGACCTCGCCAGAGTTCTGGATGAACATGCAGGCGAGCTATGATTTGAAGATCGAAGCCACACATCTGAAAGACACGCTCGACAAGATTTCAGAAATCGATATCGCGTCGGCTGCGTAATCACCATCATAACGGGCGTGCGGGCGAATGCGCCGGCCGAATTGACAGCAGGTTAGGCGACCTTTGAGGCCTCACCCTGCACCGCTCTTGGGTTGCCAGCATCATCCACCGCGACCATGATGAAAACCGCTTCCGTGACCTTGTCGCGGGATTGCTGGGAGTGGCGGCGGGTCCAGGCTTCTATTTTGAGGGTGATGGAGGTGCGTCCGACTTTTTCGATGCGGGTGTAGACGCAGAGCGTGTCGCCGATCTTCACAGGCTTCTTGAAGACGATTTCGTTGACGGCGACCGTGACGGTGCGTCCGCCCGCGACATCATTGGCGCGCACGAAGGCTGCCAAGTCCATCTGCGACATGACCCATCCACCAAAAATATCGCCTGCCGGGTTGGCATCGGCGGGCATGGCGAGAGTGCGCAGGGTCAGTTCCATATCTGCGGGTGGCTGCAATTCCATTGTTGAAAACCTTTGTCTGTGTCGCTGGCAATAGGGAATGCTTACAGCATCGACAGCGAAATCAGCATTGATTTTCCGGAAGATATGAGATGCGCCAGTTGCATGGTGCAGTGCAGCATGACGCGGCGATGTTGTAGACTGAGGGAGCAAAAGCCAGCCGATTGCAAAAGCGTTAGGCCTGGAGCCCACCGTTTATCAGTTCGGCACTTGCTCCACTGTCAGGGTACGGCCGTGAGCAGAGGCGATGCGCACGCGGGCACCGGCAGGTGCGTCCTCTCCCTGCACCGGCCACCATGTGTCATCCAGCTTGATGCGACCACGACCTTCGGTGATTGGTTCCTGCAGCGTCGCTGTGCGGCCAATGAGGCTGGCCTCGCGCTGGTTGAGGAAGGGCTCGTCAGTCTTGGCATGATCCTGGCCGTAATATCGGCGGCCAAGAAGCGCAAAGACGACGGAGAGCAGGGCAAACAGCAGGAGCTGCAACTGCCAGCTCCAGAGTGCCGTGTTCCAGAGCGCCAGCGAGATGGCACCGATGACGAGGGCGGCGGCTCCGATCCAGATGAGGAACACGCCGGGGGCGACGAGTTCCGCTGCCAGCAAAATGGCGGCCAGTATCCACCAGCTCCAGGGGCCAAGATCGTTGACGAGCCTTGCGATCATCTCACTTCTCCGAGGATGGAGCGAACGGATTGTTGGGGATCGTCACATTGATGGTCTGGCCGCCGGGGCGGCTGGAGGAGGGCGGAACGGAGCTGCGCTGCCTTGCGGCGGCAGGTGCTTCTGGCGCTGAGGGCGCATCGCCACCTCTGCCGAAGACCTCCTTGGCGATGGCGCCGATACCGCCAAGCGAACCAATCAGCGAGGACGCTTCCATCGGCATCAGCACGATTTTGGAGTTCTTCGCGGTGCCGATCTGCGCCATGGCTTCGGTGTATTTCTGCGCAATGAAGTAGTTGATGGCGTGGATGTCACCGGCTGCGATGGCCTCAGACACCATGCGCGTGGCATTGGCTTCGGCTTCCGCCAGACGTTCGCGCGCCTCGGCATCGCGGAAGGCGGCTTCACGCTGGCCTTCGGCTTCGAGAATGGCGGACTGCTTGGCACCTTCGGCGCGCAGGATCTGCGCGGCGCGCGAGCCTTCCGCTTCCAGAACCTGTGCACGCTTCTCCCGTTCTGCCTTCATCTGGCGGCCCATGGATTCCACGAGATCCTTTGGCGGTGCTATATCCTTGATCTCAATGCGGGTGACTTTGATGCCCCAAGGACCAACCGCCTCGTCGACAACACGCAGGAGGCGCTCATTGATGGCATCACGGTTGGAGAGAAGCTCATCGAGATCCATGGAGCCCATGACAGAGCGAATGTTGGTCATGGTCAGGTTCTGAATGGCATTTTCCAGATTGGAAATCTGATAGGCGGCCTGCGCTGCGTTCAGCACCTGATAGAAGGCAACGGCATCTGCGGTGACGCTGGCATTATCGCGGGTGATAACTTCCTGGCGTGAAATATCCAGCACCTGCTCCATGACATTCATGCGCGTTCCGATGCTTTCGATGAACGGAACGATGATGTTAAGGCCGGGCTCGAGAGTACGGGTGTAGCGTCCGAAGCGTTCGACCGTGTAACGATAACCCTGCGGAACCGTCTTGATACCGGCAAACAGCGTCAGAATGACGAGGCCCACCACGACTATGACGACAATGTCGAAACCACCCAGATCAATCATCCCAATCTCCCTCATGCATTGTCAGGTACTATATGGGGTGGGTTTCAGACCCAGCCCTGCAACTCCCTGCGTACAACCTTTTCGAGAACCCGCATACCCTCTGCGCTGTCGTTCAAGCAAGGTATATGTGAAAACTTCTCGCCACCGTTGTGGTGAAAGATTTCGCCAGCCTCGCCAGCAATTTCTTCCAGTGTTTCCAGACAGTCGGAAACGAAGCCCGGATTCATAACCGCGATGCGCTTGACGCCTTCCTTGGCCAGTCGTTCCACCGTCTTGTCGGTGTAGGGCTGCAACCATTCTTCCGGCCCGAAACGGGACTGGAAGGTGATCATGAAACGGTCCTTGTCGAGCCCGAGTTTCTCACGCAGCAGACGACCTGTCTTCATGCACTGGCAGTGATAGGGATCGCCCTTCTTGAAATAGGATTGCGGAATGCCGTGGAAGGAGGCGAGGATTTTTTCCGGCTCCCAATCCAGCGTTGCCAAATGGCTCTTCACGGAGTTGGCGAGCGCATCAATATAGGTGTCGTCATCATGATAGGGTGGCACGGTGCGCAGCGCAGGCTGCCAACGCTGCTTCATCAGATATTCGAAGGCCTTGTCGTTGACGGTGGCCGTGGTTGCCGCCGCATATTGCGGGTAGAGCGGAAACAGCAGGATTTTTTCACACCCCTGCGCCTTCAGCGCGTCCATACGTTCGGCGATGCTCGGCTTGCCGTAGCGCATGCCCCAGTCTACCACCACGTTCGGCAAGTCGGTCAGTATCTTGCCAAGCGCCTCGCCCTGATTGCGGGTGTAGGTGCGCAGATAGCTTTCGTTCAGATCGTGGTTCCAGATTTCCTCATAGGCCTTGCCGACCTTCTGCGGGCGCTTGTTCAGCACGATGCCGTAGAGAATGGGATACCAGAACAGCCGCGACCATTCGATCACCCGCTTGTCGCTCAAAAACTCCGCGAGATAACGGCGCATCGATTTGTAGTCGGTGCCATCGGGTGTGCCGAGATTGACGAGAAGAACGCCGACCTTGCCGAAGGCGACCTTCGGATGCTCTGGCGGGAAATGCGCTGGCTGAAGTGTGGCGTTATCTGCGATCATAAAATCGTCCTGAAATCTCTAAGGGGTGCGCGGGACTCTACGTCCGCACATGTGTCGTGGATCAACTTGTAGAGCATTGATCCGCCAATCTGAATTGATTTTTGATAGAACCTGCGCGGCATTTCAACGCGTGGTGATGGCTGAGGGATATGGTGATGCAGCAAAGGTCAGTCTGCGTGGCCCACCCCCCTCTGTCCTGCCGGACATCTCCCCCTCAAGGGGGGAGATCGGCAAGGCGAGAGACCTTCGCTAAAACGATCGACGCTGAAGATGGCCGCAACCTTGCGGCATATCGATCTCCCCCCTTGAGGGGGAGATGTCCGGCAGGACAGAGGGGGGTGGAGCCGAACCCGCTGACCTCTACTGCAAGTGGCAGTTATGCTGCCGCGATCAAAAATGAAGTCTTCTATCGAAGCCCGCCACCGAGCAGGCTTCGATAGAGTGGTGTTGAACGATTACTTCGCCGGAACGTTCAGCTCTTCACCAACTTCGATATGGTTTGGACGCTTCAGCGCGTTGGCTTCGGCAATTTTCTTCCACTCAGCGCCGTTGCCGTATTTCTCGGCAGCGATTTTCCAGAGCGAGTCACCGCGTGCAACCACGTATTTCCCAGCGGCTGCTGGCGTCATGGCAGGGGCCGAGGTGGTAGTTGCCGGTGCCGTTGCGGCTGGAGCCGGAGCAGCAGGTGCGGTGGCAGCTGGAGGCGTTGCGGTTGCAGGAGCCTGCGCCGTCGTTGCCGGGGCAGGGGTTGCTGGCTTGGCTTCCTTCGGGGGTGCCACGTAGTCGGCTGGGGTTACATCCGTCACGCGGCCATCGGTGTAAGGCTTGTAGGGGCTGTTTGCGCCGATATAGGCGGCAACGGCGTCTTCAAGGCTTGGTCCGAAGTCGTAAGGGTTGATGGCCTTTGTGGCGAAGGTCTTGAAGCCATCGCCGCCGGTGCGGGTGTAGTTGTTGGTCACCACGCCATAGGTCTTTTCAGGGTCGAGCTTGACGAAGGCGTCGCCTTCCTTGACCTCGACGGAGACGATGCGGCTGCCAGCTGGCTTGGAGCGGTCGAAGCTGTATTTCAGGCCAGCCGTCTGCACGAAGCGGCCTGCGCCTTCTTCGATCTGGCTGGCACCGTTTTCAAGCGCTGCGACGAGATCGACGCCCTTGATCTGGAAGGTGGCGACGGAGTTCTGGAATGGCAGAACCGTCAGCACTTCGCCCATGGTGACAGGACCGGCATCGATGGAGGCACGCAAGCCGCCGCCATTCTGGATGGCGATGGTGATGCCCTGATCTTTCACGCGGTCGAGCAGCGCGTCTGACACCAGGTTACCCATGGTGCATTCCTTGGCGCGGCATACCTCACGCGAGCCATCGATGGCAGCTTCGCTGACGCCGATTTCCTTCTTCTTCATCTCTTCTAGAGGGGCGGCCAGCTCAGCCACGCGCTTGGTGAAGCCTTCGTCAGGCGTCACGGAGGCGTCGAGAAGCTTCGGTGCGCCGCTGGAGGACTTGACCACGCCGTTATCATCGAAGGTAACGGTCAGATCGCCGAGATATTTGGAATAGGCGTAGGCGGTGACGATCGGCACGTCGACGCCAGATGGGTCCTTGACCAGCGTCGGGTAGGGGCCAGCGGCCTTCGGGTCGGTGCTGGAGAGCAGCGTGTGGCTGTGTCCGCCGACGATGACGTCGATACCATCGACGGAGCGGGCGATTTCCTGATCCTTTACGTAGCCGACATGCGACAGCACGACGATCTTGTTGACGCCCTGATCCTGAATTTCCTTGACGGCACCCTTGAGGTACTCGATTTCGTCTTCAAACGTCACTTTGTCGCCGGGCGAAGAGGTTTCGTTGGTATCGGTTGCCAGCACGGACACGACGGCGACCTTCTGGCCGCCCATGTCCTTGATGATGTAGCCCTTGAACTTGTCTTTCAGCTCGGAGCCGTCCGCAACCTTGGTGTTGCCGGAAATGATCGGGAACTTCACGGCGTTGATGAGCTTGAGCAGTTCTGCCGGGCCGTCATCGAATTCGTGGTTGCCGATGGCCATGGCGTCAAAGCCGATGCCGTTCATGAATTCGGCAACCGGACCGCTTTTATACTGCGTGTAGAACAGGGAGCCCTGAAACTGGTCGCCGGCATCCAGCACGAGAATGTTGGCATTGGCACCGAGTTCGGCGCGCCGCGCATCGATGGCGCTTTTGACGCGGGCGATGCCACCGAAGCATTCTTTCTTGTCCGCTTCCGCAGCAGAGCAGGTCGAGTCGAACTTGTTGATCGCCTCGATGCGCGAATGCAGATCGTTGATGTGGAGAATATTGAGTTGGTAATCAGCCAGAGCCGCACCAGCCGAAAGCGAAACGACCGAAGCGGTCATCAGGCCAAATCTCAAAATCCTGTTCATCGTCTTATCTCCTGTTTTACCCAATACGAAGCCGGGAGGCTCGTCCTGCCGCCATAGCTACTGCGAAATCATGACAGTGGTTCAAAGGCGATGTTTTCATCTCGCGGCATCTGCCGCAAGTAGAATTATGACAGGGTTGTGCAAATAAAAAACGCGCGCTGCACGCGCGCGTTGAAATAAACAGGAACCGTTGGGCTTAAACGCAATCAGCCCTGACGCGTCAGCGTGAACTGGCTGTTGGTATCGGTGGTGCAATTCAGCTGCGAGCGGGAGATGAGCGCGCAGTTGACGCGCGACTGGGTGTTGCGCACCAGCGAGGTCATGTTGATCTCGTACAGCGTCGGCGAAATGGTGACGTAAGTGCCGGACGCCAGAAGTGTGTTGCTGTCCGTGGAGCGGGTGGAGAATGCGCCCGCCTGGAATGTCGAGACGATGCCGTTCTTGTCCACCCAGCGGCCATCCACAGCCGGACCCTGCGGCATGGCGGATGCCATGGGGCGCGGTGATGGCGCCGAAGGAGCGCACGAAGAGGCAGCAATTGCGGCCAGAACCAAGGCGGCGCCTGTCTTGAAATTCATCTTGTCTGTCTCCTGCGATTCTTCTCGATCTTCGAAAAAGACCATGGATTGAAGTTGGCTTTATTGCAAGCGAACGACGACCTCTATGCACCGGTTCCAGGCATGTCCGACTAAAGTGACGGCGTTGCAAACCGGCACCAGAACGTTGTCCGGGGCCGGTTTGCAAGATCGAGCCGCGCTTATCCGCGAACCAGAATGTTGCGGAACTGCCAAGGGTCGTCCGTGTCGATATCCTCAGGGAACAGACCCGGCCTGCCTTCCAGTGGTGTCCAGTCCGTATAATGACCTTCGACCGGGCCAAGATAGCGGCGCTGAATGTTGAGGCAACGGCGGTAATCCAGCTCATCGGCTTCAACGATGCCGGCTTGCGGATTTTCCAGAGCCCAGACCATGCCCGATAGCACGGCCGAGGAGACCTGAAGGCCGGTGGCATTCTGGTCGGGCGCAAGCTTGCGCGCCTCTTCCAGTGTCAGGCGCGAGCCATACCAATATGCATTCTTCTCATGGCCATAGAGCAGGACGCCGAGTTCGTCTGCGCCATCGGTCAGTTCGCTTTCGGTCAGAACATGCTGCACGGGCTGGGCAATGCCGCCATTGCCGAACATTTCATAGAGCGACAGAACCGCGTCGTTGCAGGGATGGTAGGCGTAATGGCAGGTGGGGCGGAACTCCACATGGCCGCGCTTGTCGCGCACGGTGAAGTAATCCGAAATCGAAATCGCCTCATTATGCGTGACCAGCAGGCCGTACTGGGCACCAAGCGTCGGGCACCATGTGCGCACGCGGGTGCTGGCGCCGGGCTGATCGAGAAAAATCGCGGCCTTGGTGCCTTTTTTCTGCTTCTTCGCGTTTTTCGGCATCCATTTTTCATGGCTGCCCCAGCCGAGTTCTGCCGGTTGCAGACCTTCAGCGATGAATCCTTCCACGGACCATGTATTCCAGAAGGTGTTGAAAGGTTTAGGATCTTTGGCACGCTGGGTGTCACGCTCGGCGATGTGTACGCCCTTGACGCCCAGCGTCTGCATCAGCTTTGCCCAGCCTTCGCGGTCATCAGCTGCCGGTTCATCGAATTCAAGATTGGTGTCCTTGGCCAGATTGACGAGGGCCTGCTTGACGAACCAGGAAACCATGCCGGGATTGGCACCGCAGGTGGAAACCGCCGTCGTGCCACCGGGGCGCTTGGCCTTTTCCTTCAGGATGGTTTCGCGTAGCGCATAATTGGTGCGCGCGGCATTGTCGGCATCGGTATCGAAATAAAAGCCCGGCCATGGCTCCACCACCGTATCGATGTAGAGCATGCCGTATTTGCGGCACAGCTTCATCAGATCGACCGAGGAGGCATCCACGGAAAGATTGACGCAGAAGCCCTGTCCCTCGACATTCTTGACGAGCGGTTTCAGAACGTCCTTGTAGTTATCCTTGGTCAGATGCGCGCGGATGTGGCGGATACCGCGGCCATCCAGATATTCGGCAATATCCTCACGCGGATCAATGACGACCAGCCGCGACAGGTCGAACTTGAAGTGCCTTTCGATCAACGGAAGCGTACCGCGCCCGATGGAGCCGAAACCGATCATGATGATGGGACCGGTAATTTCGCCGTAAATCGGGTATTCAACTTCCGTCATTCTCAATTTCCTCTTTGAAGACAAGGCTTAAGCTAGATGATTAGGCCTCAACAATAAAGGGTAGCCGGATGACGGGCGTATGAAGACTGTGAGAAAGGTAAACCGATCCACCCCGCTTCATCATAAAATCATCGGTATAGCTTCGGACTACGCATTTCCAATTCATCAACTATAATGATGCGGATCAGAAGTTGTGTTCGTGTTTTAGGGGAGTCAGATATCGTGCGTCAGGAGACTGCCAGTTTGGATAGTCTTATAGAGCGCGTCATTGCGCTGCAGGACATGACGCCTGTTTTTATCGCCCTTTACGACACGGACGACAGGCTTCGCCACGCCAACCGCGCCTTCCGCCAGGCCTTCAATCTCAGCGATGATGCGTTCCCCACATGGGCTGAAATCATCCGCGCCAATTATAATGACCGCAAAGGCCTGATCATCACCACCACGGATTTCGAGGCTTGGTTCCTGTCGTCGCAATCGCGTCGCGGCAAGCTGCCTTTTCGTGGGCTGGAACTCGACATGCATGACGGTCGCTGGATCTGGATGACCGAAACCGTGCAGGACGATGGTTGGATGCTGTGCGTTGGCAACGACATCACGGCGCTCAGGCAAAACCAGCGCAGCCTGCGGCAAGACCGCGACATTGCGCTACGCGCAGCACAAACCGATGAGCTGACCGGCACCGCCAACCGCCGTTTCGTCTTTACAAAGCTCGGCGTTCAGATCGAAAATGTCCAGAAGGGCATCGAAAGCTCCTTCGGGCTCTGCGTTATGGATATCGACTTCTTCAAAAGCATCAACGACCGTTTTGGCCATCAGGGTGGCGATACGGTGCTGCGCGATTTCGTCAAGATCGCCCATTCCACCATCCGCCGCTCCGATACTTTCGGGCGCGTCGGCGGCGAGGAATTCGTCCTCATCATGCCGCGCACGGTGCTTTCCGAGTGTATCGGCATCGTGGAACGGCTGTTGGAAAAGGTGCGGACATCCTGCCCGTTTCCGGGTGCCGCCGATTTTTCCTATAGCTGCTCGGCGGGGCTTTCGCTGTTCCGTTGCGGGGAAAGTGCGAGCGAGCTTTACCAGCGGGCCGACCGTGCGCTTTATGAGGCGAAGCAGCGGGGACGGGCTCGGGTGGAGTGGGTGTTGGAGTAATTGGTTGGAGAGTTGTGGGTGTGGCTTACCCCCCTCTGCCTGCCGGCATCTCCCCCACAAGAGGGGAGAAAATTCGCAGCACCGTCTCGCCTATCTCCAGCGTTGAGACCATGGGAAGCGCGGACCCCTCGCTGTCTCCCCCCTTGTGGGGGAGATGCCGGCAGGCAGAGGGGGTAAGCCACACCCACGATGCCTAAATGTAAAGCCGGGTAGTCAAACCAACTCCGCCGCCACCAACCCATGCAGCGAATTGCCGACAAACAGCTTTCGGCCCGCCAAATCGGCAAGCTTCAGCGCCTGTCCGCGCGCCTTGCGCTCACGAATGAGGTCTGCGCGCAGCACGCCGGGCAGAATGCCGCTGTCGAGCGGTGGTGTCAGAAGCTGGCCTTCGGCACCTTCCACGAAAACGCTGGTGGTCGAGCCTTCACAGATTTCGCCGCGCTCATTCAGCAGCAGAACCTCGTCCGCTTCCGTGGTGGAGAATTCAGCGCGTGCCGCTTCGTAAGGTTCGCGACGGGACGATTTGTGGCGGTAGAAGGTGTCGCTGGAATCCAGACGGGTCTTTTCCGCGATCTTCACCCGCCAGACCGCGCCGTCACACAAGGGCACGAAGGGCTCGGAGGTGATGTCGAGTTCGCCCTTGTAGTTCATCACCACCCGCACGGTCATCGGCGCGTCGCCGGTGATAGCAGCTTTTAGCGCCTTGACCGTATCTGCGGGTGCGCGAAAACCAAGTGCGTCCGCAGAGCGCAGCAGGCGGCGCATGTGCTGCTCGAGCCGCTGAAAACCGGTGCCCGGTTCCCAGCGCAACGTTTCCCTCAATGTCAGATCAGCGGGTTTGCGTTTCATGGTCAGCGTCCATCATGCGATTCACGTAAGGTGAGGCATAAGAACCGGCGAAGCTTGTCCGAAATGGGAGCCTCGCCGTTTTTTCATTCTTTATCGAGTGCTTCCAGCTCGTCGATCAATCCCTCGATCATCGACAGGCCCTTGCTCCAGAAGGAGGGATCCGTCGCATCGAGGCCGAAAGGCTTCAGCAATTCGGAGTGGTGCTTGGTGCCGCCTGCCTTGAGAAGCTCGAAATATTTGTCCTGAAAGCCCGTCTCGGCATTCTGATAGACTGCATAAAGCGAGTTCACCAGGCAATCGCCAAACGCATAGGCGTAGACATAGAAGGGCGAATGGATGAAGTGGGGGATATAGGTCCACCAGCTTTCATAACCTTCGGAAATCTTGATCGCCGGGCCGAGGCTTTCTTCCTGAACCGAGAGCCACAGCTCGCCGATCTGCTCGGCGGTCAACTCGCCTTCTTTACGAGCCGTATGGACCTTGCGCTCGAATTCGTAAAAGGCAATCTGGCGCACGACCGTATTGATCATGTCTTCCACCTTGCGGGCCAGCATCGCCTTGCGTTCTTTGCTGTCCCTGGTGCCATCCAGAAGCTTGCGGAAGGTCAGCATTTCGCCGAAAACCGATGCGGTTTCGGCAAGCGTCAGCGGGGTGGCGCACATCAGCGCGCCCTGTCCACCGGCCAGAACCTGATGCACGCCATGGCCAAGCTCATGCGCCAGCGTCATCACGTCCCGTGGCTTGCCGAGGTAATTGACCAGCACATAGGGATGTGCGGACGGTACCGTGGGGTGCGCGAATGCGCCGGGCGCCTTGCCGGGACGGGCGGGGGCATCGATCCACTCTTCGTCGAAGAAGCGGCGGGCGATATCGGCCATTTCGGGCGCGAAATCGCCATAGGCTGAGAGCACCGTATCCTTGGCGTCGTCCCAGGGAATGATGGCATTGGACGTATCGGGCAGCGGCGCGTTGCGGTCCCAATAGTTCATCTGCTCCATGCCCAGCCACTTGGCTTTCATCTTGTAATAGCGATGAGACAGGCGCGGATAGGCTTCGGTAACAGCCTGCGCCAGCGCATCCACCACTTCGCGCTCGACGCGGTTGGCCAGATGGCGGCTATCGGCAATGTCTTCGAACTTGCGCCAGCGGTCGGAGATTTCCTTGTCCTTGGCCAGCGTGTTGGTGATCAGGGTAAAGACGCGCAGATTGTCCTTGAAAGTCGCGCTCAGTGCCTGCGCTGCCTTTTTGCGGGTCTCCGGGTCGGGGTCCTGAAGGAGATTGAGCGTTTCTTCCAGCGCGAGGCTCTTGCCATCCAGCTCGAAGCGCAAATCCGTCATGGTTTCATCGAACAGGCGATTGAAAGCGGCGGCACTGGTCATGGACTTCTCGAGGAACAGCTGTTCCAGGCTGTCATCCAGCTGGTGCGGCTTGTCCTTACGCAAATCCACGAGCCACGGCTTGTAGTGGCCGGTCAGGGCATCATTGGCGATGGCGGCGTCGATGGTCGCATCATCAATGCGGTTCAGTTCAAGAGCGAAAAACAGCAGATGCGCCGACATGTCTGTCAGTTTCGACTGAGCATCGCCGTAAATCTTGCCATTGGCCGGATTGGACGTGTCGGAAAAATAGGTGAGGCCTGCGAAAGAGCCGATGCGACCGAGAAGGTCGTCCAGCGCTTCATATTCCTTCAGCGCGGCGCCAAGCCCCTGATCACCGGAAAGCTTTGCAGCAGCCTCCAGCTTGCCCTTCCACTTCGCCTCGAAAGCCTTTGCATCGCTGGCCGCTTTTTCCAGTGCTTGGCGGTATTCGGATGAATCCGCAGAGGGATAGAGGTCGGACAGCTTCCATGTCGGGAGGTCACCGAGGGCGGCAGCCCCTGCGCTATCTGTCGAAAAGGCGGGCAGGGGGATCGATGTCTTCAAGGTCATGTCAGGCTTTTCCTCTTTATCTCTTTGCCCAAGCATATGGGGGCTGTGTTTCCCGTGGCAATGCTTAAAATGCAAGCAAATCTCAAAACTGGATGTTCAAGCCTTCCGTGTCACATTCGGCTCAAAGGCCTGCATGAAGCAGGTCCATAAACCGGAAACCGGAGCCTGACATGACAGCGCAAGTACTCGTTATCGATGACGATCCAGTTCAGCGCCGCCTGCTTAAACAAGCGGTGGAGCGTTATGGACACCACCCGATCCTCGCTGAAAATGGCCGGGTGGGGCTGGAGCTCTTGAAACAGCACAGTGGCGATATCAGCGTTATCGTCCTTGATCTGATGATGCCGGAAATGGACGGTCTGTCCTTTCTGAAAGCCGTCGGAGAGCTGGGAACGGATGTACCCGTCATCGTGCAGACGGGGCAGGGCGGCATTGATACGGTGGTGCAGGCCATGCGCGCTGGCGCCTTCGATTTCGTGGTCAAGCCTGTGTCGCCGGAGCGGATTGGCGCTGCCATTTCCAATGCGCTCAAACTCGACCAGCGCGAGGCGAAAGCCCGCACGGGACGACGCTCGCGCAACCACGCCGTCAATTTCACCGATATCGTTTCGGCAAGCCCGGCCATGCTGCGCGTCATCGAATTGGCGCAGCGGGCAGCGCAATCCAATATTCCCGTGGTGCTGGAAGGGGAATCCGGTGTCGGTAAGGAAATGATCGCGCGTGCCATCCAGTCCGGCAGCGACCGTGCGGGCAAGCCTTTCATCACCGTCAATTGCGGGGCAATCCCTCACAATCTGGTCGAAAGCATTCTCTTCGGCCATGAAAAGGGTGCCTTTACCGGTGCGACGGAAAAGCACATCGGCAAATTCATGGAAGCCGATGGCGGCACGTTGTTTCTGGATGAGATCGGAGATCTGCCGCTTGAGGTCCAGGTCAAGCTTCTGCGCGCCGTGCAGCAGGGCGAAATCGAGACCGTTGGCTCTGCCAAGGTCCAGAAGGTCAATGTGCGGCTGATTTCGGCCACCAACAAGGATTTGATCGAAGAGGTGAAGGAAGGTCGTTTCCGCGAAGACCTTTATTATCGCCTCAACGTCTTCCCCATTACCATTCCGGCTCTGCGCCGCCGCAAGGAAGACATTCCCTATCTCGCGCGCGTATTTGCCGAACGTTTCTCCGTCGAGCAGAAATTGCCGCACGCGCTGGGCGTCAGCGCCGGTGCGCTGGCCCTGCTGACGGCTTATGACTGGCCGGGCAATATTCGTCAGCTGGAAAATGCCGTGTTCCGCGCTGTCGTTCTGGCGCAGGGCGATGAACTCAGCGAAACGGACTTTCCACAGATCGCGCTTCAGGTGCCGGAATTTGCTGGTGATGTTGCAGATCACGAAATCCAGCATCGCCCAACCGAGCGTTCGCTTTTGGTCGCACCGCCGCCTGCTGAAAGCAGAAGCAGTGCAGCAGACATTATGTCGGTGATGGAAGCCATGGCCAGTGAAGAAGAGCGTTCACCCACCTCCGTCTTTCCGGGCGGCAGCCTGATTGCCAGCACGGATGAAAGCGGCGATGTCCGAAAGATCGCGGATATAGAAGAAGAGCTGATCCGTTTTGCCCTGCGCTTTTACCGCGGCCAGATGAGCCAGGTGGCCCGCAAACTGGGGATCGGACGCTCCACACTATACCGTAAGTTGAAGGATTATGGCATTGATCCCGATGATCCGCTGCGTGACGCCGCATAAGGCTGGCGTCACCGGCTTAGATTAGCAAATACGATATTTGTTAACTCCTGGGCAAGGATATTCACTTACGGTCTATAAACCTCTTGTTAGTGGAGCGTTCACTATATAGAGGATGAATGTCCATGTGTGGCAAAATTGCCATCGTGTGACCGTAATTGAGGTTCATGTGGGACAATCTGACGAATTGTCTGCCAGGCGGGGATCAAATTGCCTTATCTGCATCGGAATATCGCGCTCTCGGGCAAGATAGCGCGCGGCTTGATCAGAAATGTATGCACGAAGCTGTCGGCACGCGTTGTCACTTGCGTGTGCCTGCTGATGGCTGCCATGCCCGCTCTTGGCGTTTCGGCGACGGAAGCTGCCGCCGAAACACGTAGTCTCAAGCTCTATTATATCCACACCAAAGAAAAAGCCGTCATCACATTCAAGCGAAACGGCAAGTACGACCAGAAGGGTCTGCAGGAGCTGAACCGCTTTCTGCGCGACTGGCGTCGTAACCAGCCGACCAAGATGGACCCGCGTCTGTTCGATCTGGTGTGGGAAGTTTATCGCCGTTCCGGCGCAAACGAATATATCAACGTAGTCTCGGCTTTCCGCTCGCCGGAAACCAACGGCATGCTGCGCTCGCGCACCAAGGGTGTGGCCAAGAGCAGCCAGCACACGCTGGGCAAGGCCATGGACTTCTACATTCCCGGCGTCAAGCTGACGCGTCTGCGCGAAATCGCCATGCAGATGCAGATCGGCGGCGTTGGTTTCTACCCGACATCCGGTTCTCCCTTCGTCCACCTAGATGTGGGCAATGTGCGTGCCTGGCCGCGTATGAGCCGTCAGGAACTCGTGCGTATTTTCCCGAATGGCAACACCATTCACCTGCCCGCCGATGGCAAGCCGCTGCCGGGCTATGACCAGGCGCTGGCCGATTACAAGAAGCGCGTCAGCTCTTCTTCCATTCAGGTTGCCAGCACCGCCGGTTCAGGCCCTGCATCCTCTTCTTCGGGCGGTGGCAAGCGCAAGACTTTGCTGGCAACCCTGTTTGGCGGTGGGGATGAGGATGAAGATGCCGAAGGCATTGCATCACCGGAACCCGCAGCCCGGCCTTCCGCTCCTGCCCCTGTGGCGCAGGAACCGGAGGAAGCCCCTGTTGCGGTGGCCTCCGCCCAGCCTCTGCCCGGCGTAAGCGCGCCGCTACCGACGGCACGCCCGGCCTTCCGCAATCAGGAAAATCCGAACGGCCTTGCCACGGCGCTTTATTCTCCAGCGCGGAATGCGGCGCAGGATGCGCTTCAAGCCGCCACCACGCCGACACCGACTGCGGCACCCGCAGAACAGCAATTTGCCGATCTGGCGCAATATTCCATTCCCGTGCCGACCCTGCTTGGGCCGCGCCGTATGAAGGGTGATGCGGATGGATCGGTCATGACTGCTGCCCTGGGCTCCGAAGACATGCCGGGCGATGCACTTGCCGCACATGTGCCGGTTCCCGCCAATCGCCCCGCCGTTGCCGAAGCCCTGCTCGCTTCTGCCAATTCGGATGTCGAAGGTCAGGAAGACGAAGCCGAACAGGCAACGCTTTCGCCTGTCGTCGTCGCTGCACTCGAGCAGAGCGGCCAGGATGCCCGTGCCTCCTTGACCGCAACAGCCATGCCAAGTGCTGCGCAGTTCCCGGCTTCGACCAGCCACAGCGCCTCTGCCCGTCCGGTCACGAAGCCTGTTGAAACAGCCATGGCTTCACCCTCTGCCGCCATGCAGGATGAGCCGGTTGGTGATGCATTCGATGTCAAGCCACGCGCCGCGAGCAGCGGTCTCAGCGCTGGTCTGCCCACCAAGGGTGCACGCCCAAGCAAGCAGGATGCAGCCGTTGCCGAAAAGGCTATGGTCAGTGGTGGTCGTCTGACGCAGGAAGCAATCTCTGACTGGGCCTTGAGCCAGGACAAGGGCGCAACGGGCCGCGCAGTCAAGGCGCCTCGCGTCGTCAACAACCGTATGCTCAGCCACGACATGTCGGCTTCTGCCGCGACCGCAAGCTTCCGCCCGGGCGCTGCCGCAATCGACTCCAGCCGCTTCAGCACACCAATAAAGATGCACTGAGGCGGGCATTGACCACGCTTTTGTTTTCATGATTATCGCGTCCTGTCCTCGAAAGACGAGGGCGCGATTTTTGTGTTGGCGGAGTAGAATTTTTCGTCGCATGAAGCCGCTGATTGAATAATGACGAGATCGTTATCTTGACGCGCAATATTGATGCTGTTACTTTGCGGAGCAGTTTGTATACTAATGCAGTCTGATGTTTTGGCGTAAAAGACTGTATTTAAATGACGCATATGTTGTCTATGGCGCAAGGCAGTGTTTGAAATCAGCACTGTACGCATGAAGCTTTTTCATTGCGCCGGTTCTCGCGAGCCATGTTCCTTTTAAATTCGCTGTTTGCGCAACGTTGTCTGACTTGCCGTTTCCGGTTTTGTCGGGAGTTCCGTATCGATTGGCTTTTACCGATGTCTGCGGTGGGGTGTGGTGTCGATATGGCTTCGTTGGGTGAACATCGATCTTGTATTTGACGGTGTCGCGCGCCCATGACCTCCATTGCCACTCTTCCGACGAAGCAGATCGCCCAGCTTCCGAACTCCACCATTGCCACGTTGACAAAGAATGATCTGGAAGAGCTGAAGTCTTCGCAAATCAAGGTTCTGACGTCCAGCCAGATAAGCGCGCTCGACACGGGTGTCGTTTCTACACTGAGCACGAAAGTGATCAGCGCCATTGCGACGAAATCGATCACGGGATTGACGCTGAACCAACTAACCGCCATTGGCACCACGCAGGTTTCCGGTCTGACGACCGGTCAGGTGAATGCGCTTTATGCAAGCCAGCTCGACGGATTTTCATCGTCGCTGATCGAGGCGCTTGACAGTAAACAGGTTTCTGCGCTTTCGAGCCAGCAGGTCGCGACACTGTCGGCAGCTGAACTCAACAGCTTCACTGCGGGCGAAATCGCTTCCATCAAAAAGACATCGCTTTTCGGCTTGCTGACATCGTCGCTCGCAGGTCTTGCGACAGATAAGATTACTGCTTTTACCACAACTCAAATCGCCGCTTTCTCTTCAGATCAGCTGAAGGCGCTGACCTCGAACCAACTTTCCGCGCTGACCTCGACCCAGTTTGCGGCCCTGACGACAAAGCAGCTCTCCGGCCTGTCATCACAGGCGATCGCTTCTCTCAGCAGCGACAAGCTTGCGGCCATGACCACCAAACAGGTCGCCGCCCTTTCGTTGGAACAGTTCACCGCCCTGACCTCGACCAGCCTTGAGGGCTTGACAAAGACACAGGTCTTGGGGCTGACATCGACGCAAACTGCTACGCTGACGGCTGACGAACTCAACAGCTTTACCGGCGAAGAAATTGCATCCCTCAAGAAGGCCGCGCTTGCCGGACTGACGACATCGGCGATTGCCGGTCTCACCACGGATAAGATTACGTTTCTGACGACGTCGCAAGTCGCGGCTTTGTCGTCGGATCAGATGAAGGCTTTGAGCTCTGCTCAACTCGCGGCCTTGGAACCCGGCCAATTCGCAGCGATGACGAGCAAGCAGATCGCTGGTCTATCTACCAACGTCATCGCAAATCTTGATAGTTCTCAAGTGGGGGCCCTTACGTCGAAGCAGATCGCTGCGCTGACAACCACGCAGTTCGATGCCTTGACCTCAAGCGGCATCGAAGGTCTGACGAGCAAGCAGGTAGCTGGGCTTAAATCGCTGCAGGTCGCGACTTTGAGCGCTGATGAGTTGAACACCTTCACGCCTCAGGAAATCGCGTCTCTCAGCAAAACGTCGATTATAGGCATGACGACGGCCGCTCTTGCAGGTCTGACCACGGACAGAATTGCGGCTCTGACCACGACACAGGTCGCGGCCTTGTCGTCGCAGCAAATGCAGGCTCTCAGTTCATCTCAACTTGCGGCGTTGGAACCCAACCAGTTCGCGGCGATGACGACGAAACAGATTGCCGGGCTATCCACCGACGCCATTGCCAATCTCAGCAGTTCCAAACTCGCTGCCATGACGACAAAGCAGGTGGGGGCTTTGACGACAGTCCAGTTCGGCGCTTTGACGTCCAGCAGCATTGAGGGGTTGACCACGAAGCAAGTCGCGGGGCTGAAGTCGCAGCAGGTCTCCACTTTGGACGCGACCGAACTCAACACCTTCGCCCTCGATGAAATTGCCTCCATCAACAAGGCATCTATTGCCAGCATTACGACCGCAGCGATTGCAGGTTTGACGACGGACAGGATTGCGGCCTTTACCACGACGCAGGTCGCGGCCTTGTCATCGCAACAAATGCAGGCTCTTAGTTCGGCTCAGCTTGCTGCATTGGAACCCAGTCAGTTTGCGGCGATGACGACAAAGCAGATCGCCGGGCTTTCGACCTCTGTGATCGCCGATCTCGATGCCTCTCAAGTGGCAGCCATGACATCGAAGCAAATGTCTGCGCTGACGACCTTGCAGTTCGATGCTTTGAGTTCAAGCAGTATTGAAGGTCTGACAACGAAGCAGGTCGCAGGTCTGAAATCCCAGCAGGTTGCTACGTTGAGCGCAGCCGATCTGAACACCTTCACCCCTGAAGAGATCGCATCACTGAGCAAGTCCGCGATTGCGGGGTTGACGACCACCGCGCTCGCGGGTCTCAGCAATGACAGGCTCGCAGCGCTGACAACGGCGCAGATTTCAGTTCTCTCGTCGCAGCAAATGCAGGCGCTCAGCCCGTCTCAATTTGCCGCGCTGGAGCCTAATCAGTTTTCTGCGATGACGGCAAAACAAATCTCGGGCCTTTCGACGACGGTCATTGCAGGCCTGGACGGAGACGATGTCGCAGCCTTCACCACAAAGCACATCAAGGCTTTGTCCACGACCCAGTTCGATGCGCTGAGCTTTGGCAGTATCGAGGCTCTCGACAGGAAACAGGTAGCGGGGTTAACCGGCAAACAGGCCGCTACCCTGTCTGCAGAAGAACTGAACAGTTTTAGCTCTGACGAAATCGCAACGCTTACAAGGGATGCGATCAGTGGTTTGACCACCTCCGCTATCGCCGGTCTTTCGGACGATCTCGTCACCGCCATGAAGACCGCACAGATCGGCAACCTGTCAACGGCGCAGGTGAATGCGCTAACCCCGAGCCAGTTTTCCGCTTTGACGCCCCAGCAGTTCTCCGCCTTGGGAACCAGGGAGCTTGCCAGCCTCTCGACTGATACAATTGCCAGTCTCGATACTGCCCGGCTCAGCGCCTTGACAACCAAACAGCTTGCTGCCCTGACGCCAGCGCAGTTTGAGGCTTTGAGCCCAGAGAGTATCGAGGCGCTGAACCAGACTCAGGTTGCATCATTGACCGCCAAGCAGTTGGCGACACTGGATGGAAGCGAACTCAACTCCTTCACCACATCGGAGATCGCCTCGATCAAGAAAACCTCGATTTCCGGTCTGGCGACCTCCGCCCTGGCCGAGCTTTCCGACACTCATATCAAAGCCTTCTCAACAACGCAGATTCAGGCCATGAGCTCTGCTCAGGTGAACATCGTCGTCATGGCCTATCAGGACGTCTAGTCAGCCTTATCGGTAAAACAAAAAAGGCGCAGCCGATGCTGCGCCTTTTTTGTTGAGCTTTGAAATGCGGCAGCGAAGACATGCTTCGCTGCCGTTTCCTTTTAAACGCCGCTCTGGCCGTCAGAGCCGATATAGGCGATGCGGACCATGTTGGTTGCGCCGGGTGTGCCGAGCGGAACACCGGCTGAGATGATGATGCGGTTGCCGGGTTTGCCGAAACCTTCGTCCACCACGATGCGGCAGGCGCGGTTGACCATGTCGTCCAGATCGCTTGCATCGCCGGTGACGACGCAGTGCAGGCCCCAGACCACGGAGAGGCGACGAGCCGTCTGGATGATCGGCGACAGCGCGATGATTGGAACCTGTGGACGCTCGCGGGCGGCACGCAGGCCGGTGGTGCCCGACGATGTGTAGGTGACGATGGCAGACAGGCCGAGCGTTTCGGCAATCTGGCGTGCTGCCAGAGAAATGGCGTCGGCACCCGTTGCTTCAGGCTGGGCGCGCTGCGCGTAGATGATGCTGGAATAATGCGGGTCCTGCTCAACCGTGCTGGCAATCGAGGCCATGGTGGAGACGGCTTCGACCGGATAATCGCCGGAGGCGGATTCGGCAGAGAGCATGATGGCGTCAGCGCCTTCGAAGACGGCAGTTGCAACGTCTGAAACTTCGGCGCGCGTTGGCACGGCTGCGGAAATCATCGATTCCAGCATCTGCGTGGCAACGACGACCGGCTTGCCGGCTCTGCGGCAGGCGCGGGTCAGCTGCTTTTGAATGCCAGGAACGGCTTCCAATGGCATTTCAACGCCAAGGTCGCCACGGGCAACCATCAGCGCGTCGGACAGTGCGATGATTTCCTCGATGCGCTCGACAGCTTGCGGCTTCTCGATCTTGGACATGAGGCCAACGCGATTACCGGCGATCTTGCGCACTTCGACCAGATCTTCCGGGCGCTGTACGAAGGAAAGCGCGACCCAATCGACATCGTCAGTTGCCAGAACGGCATCCAGATCGACGCGGTCCTTGTCGGTCAGAACACCGACGCCGAGCAGGGTATCGGGCAGGCTGATGCCCTTGCGGTCGGAAATCTTCGTGCCGGATACCACGGTTGTCACGATGCTCTTGCCGTCGCATTTTTCAGCGCGCAGATGCAGCTTGCCATCGTCGATCAGCAGGCGGTCGCCTGGCTTTACGGCTTCGAGAATTTCTGGATGCGGCAGGAAGACGCGGTTCTTGTCGCCCGGTGCTTCATTGTTGTCGAGCGTAAAGGTCTGACCTGCAACGAGATCGACCTTGGTCTCTGCAAACTTGCCGACGCGAAGCTTGGGGCCCTGAAGGTCGGCCAGAATGCCTATGGGACGGCCAACGCGGCTTTCGACCGAGCGAATGCGCTGGATCAGCGTGCGCATCACGTCATGGCTGGCATGGCTCATATTGATGCGGAAGAGATCGGCGCCAGCCAGATGGAGCTTCTCGATCATTGCCTCGTCGGATGATGCCGGGCCGAGAGTTGCAAGGATTTTGACTTTGCGATTACGCTTCATCAGTTCTGACTTTCCTGTGTACCTGGCGTGTCCGAAAGCTGGACCATCCAGCTTCCCTGTCGACCCGTATCGTATTCCTTGAAACCCATTCGCTGGAAACTACGGGCATAACAATCGTCCACGCCGTTGATCTTGAACTCGTTTTCCGCGACGCACATGTTGACGTCGCCGGTCCAGCGACCGCCACGGGCGGCATCTTCGGCGTAGAGATAATAATAGCGCGACTGCAGCTCACCCTCGATCAGAGTGGCGCAGGTGGAGGCAGGAACCTGCCACCAGCCTTCCGAAACCCAGCCATCCTGCGCACGGTAGCCGATGGCAACGCCGACGAGGTTCTGCGTGCTGTTGCAAACGCGGAAATCCGCCAGAGCCGGTTCTGCAAGAAGAAGCGGGGCGGTGAACAGGGCGGCTGCGGAGAAAAAGCGTATCGCGCGCCGGTGTTTTTCAAGGAGGGCGGAGAATGTGTGTGGCACGGCTTCCATCCGGATTCCATGGTTATAAAATGAAAACACTTCTTGGCGCGGACGCCCAAGAAAGTCAACGCGACTTCAATCGATTATATTTCCGTAGGATCCCGTGTGCGGTGCTGTGAGTGGCTGTGATGCCGTCTTAACTTGCGCGTGGCGGCGAGCCATGCCATCAAGCGTCTCTCCCTTATCGGCCTTAGAAATCAGACATGTCAGACTTCCAGCCATACGAAATCATAGAAGGCGATTATGACAAAGGCATGGTTCTGCTTGCAGATCACGCCACGAACCTTCTGCCCCAAGCTTACGGTAATCTCGGCTTGCCGCAAGCCGCTTTTCAGCGCCACATCGCTTTCGACATCGGCATTGAAGGTCTGACGCGAAAGCTTGCCGCGCAATTGCGCGTGCCGGCGGTGATGAGCCGGTTTTCCCGACTGCTGATCGATCCCAATCGCGGCGAGGACGACCCGACCCTCATTATGAAGATTTCCGATGGAGCGATCATTCCCGGCAACCACCCCATCACGCAAGACGAGTGGGATTTGCGGCTGAACACCTACCACAGGCCCTATCACAATGCCGTGGGGTCGGTGTTGGACACGGTGGCCGATAAATCAGGCAAGGCGCCGCTGGTCTTTTCGCTGCATTCCTACACACCGTTCTGGAAAGACGTGCCCCGTCCGTGGCATGCGGCGGTTTTGTGGGACACCGACCACCGTGCCGTAACGCCCCTGATTGCGCGTTTGCGGGCCGCTGGCGACATTCTGGTAGGGGATAATGAACCCTATGACGGAGCGCTCAAGGGCGACACCATGTATCGTCATTGCATGATCAAGGGCATTCCCCACGCGCTTCTGGAAGTGCGGCAGGATCTGATCGGCGATGAGGCCGGGATCGCCGACTGGGCGCAGCGCCTTGCTCCCATTTTTGCCGCAATGAATGATGATCCCACCCTGCACGAATATCAGCAGTTCGCCTCGCGGACCGGACCTTACTAAAGCGGAGAGTACGATGAGCGAACTTGGCGATATTACGAAGACAGAGCTGGAAGCAGCGGCTTTTCGCAGGCTGCTCAAGCATTTGCGCGAGCGTAGCGATGTGCAGAACATCGACCTGATGAACCTTGCCGGTTTTTGCCGCAACTGCCTGTCCAACTGGTATACGGATGCGGCGAAGGATGCGGGCCACGAGATCAGCAAGGATGCCGCCCGCGAGATGGTCTATGGAATGCCCTATGATGTGTGGAAAAACCTGCATCAGAGCGAAGCAAGCGATGCCCAGAAAGTCGCATTCGAGCAAAACAAGCCCAAGGAATAAGGTCGCAAGATCGGAATCGGCTTGACGCGGCGGCTTTGGGCGGGCAGTTCACCATCCTGAAAAATTAGGCTGCCTGTGCGGCTACGGGCTTCGGCCTCCACCAGTTTTGAATCATGAGGCTCCGCGTAAAGAGCCCCACCCGTGAAGGAAAAGATAATGGACGAAACAGCCACAACCGAAACCGTCGCCGCCGCAGAACTGCGCCAGTTCATCGAGCGCATCGAGCGTCTCGAAGAAGAAAAGGCCGCGATTTCCGGCGACATCAAGGACGTGATGGGCGAAGCCAAGGGCCGTGGCTACGACACCAAGGCCATCCGCACCATCATCCGTCTGCGCAAGAAGGACGCCAACGAGCGTATCGAAGAAGAAACGATTTTGCAGACCTATATGGCTGCACTTGGCATGGAGTGACGAGCACTCGTCCTTTTATCGCTTTGAACGTCGCTGGCGGCTGCAACACTGCCGCCAGCCTTATGCCTTCGCCTCGCGACAGGGCTGCCCGCAGCAATCTGCTTGCGCCTGTTCTTCTCCAGACGAACACCGATATGTGATCGGCTCCTTGCGCTTTTGTCACCCAATCGGGCTCGGCAAGCCTGTTAAAGCTGAAACTTAATCCTCACCGGCACGTAAGAGTCACCATGACGCGATTTCAAAGCGGAGGTGATGATTATGGACAGGCGCGATTTTCTGGTGGCCGGTGCGGCGGTCTTTACAGCGGGTTATCTTTCTGGCGGTGTTCGACCCATTCTGGCTGCATCGTCCAAGAGTTTTGCCGTTACCCATACGGACAGTGAGTGGCGCAAGCTGCTGACGCCTGCGCAGTTCAATGTTCTGCGGCAGGAGGGAACGGAATTTCCGGGCAGCAGCCCGTTGCTGGCGGAACACCGCAAAGGTACGTTTTTATGTGCCGCTTGCGATCAGGCGCTGTTTTCATCCGACACCAAATTCGAAAGCGGAACCGGCTGGCCGAGTTTCTGGAAGCCTCTTGACAATGCTGTCGGCACCACACGCGATGCATCGCTGGGCATGGAGCGAGTGGAGGTCCACTGCGGCAGATGTGGTGGGCATCAGGGCCATGTGTTCAACGACGGGCCAAAGCCGACAGGGCTGAGATACTGCATGAATGGCGTTGCCATGACATTCAGGCCAGCCTCCGCTTGATGCGCGCGTTATCACCAGAGTTTTTTGAATGCTGGCATACGGTCATGCATTCCACACCGGTTGAGGAGGCCGTCATGCGCAGAGCATTTCCATTGTCCAAGTCATTGAGAACGTTTGCCGGGTCGGGCCTGATTGTCGCGGCACTGGCATCTTCCACCATCATCGCATCCGCGCAGGAAGGGCTCAAAATCCCCGCGCCTGCGGTGGATGAGAAAAGTTCAGCAGCAACGGAAACGGCCATATTTGCCGGTGGCTGTTTCTGGGGCGTGCAGGGCGTGTTCCAGCATGTTGCGGGCGTTGATAACGCCGTTTCGGGTTATGCGGGCGGCGCAAAGGATACCGCCAGTTACGAAACCGTGAGTGGCGGCAGGACCGGCCACGCGGAATCCGTCAAGGTTACCTTCGATCCGCGCAAAGTGAGCTACGGTCATCTGCTGCAAATCTATTTCTCGGTGGCGCATGACCCGACGGAACTGAACCGGCAGGGACCTGACACCGGGACGCAATATCGCTCGACACTGTTTCCAACCAATGCTGAGCAGGCGCGTGTGGCCAAGGCCTATATCGAGCAGCTGAACAAGGCGCATATCTACAATGAGCCCATTGTGACGACGATAGAGCCGAACAAGCCGTTCTATCCTGCGGAAGGCTATCATCAGGATTTTCTGACCAGCAATCCGACCTATCCCTATATCGTCTATAACGACCTGCCGAAGATCGAAAATCTGAAGAAGATGTTTGCCGCAGATTACCGTGCGCAGCCGGTTCTAGTTGCCAAGGCAGGCATTGGAAACTGACCGATGTGCCGGGCGTCAGCCCGCACTCTTAAGCTTCCGGCGCAAAGAAGGCGTCTATCGCGGCCAGAGCCTGGTTGCGATAGACATCGCGCTCCAGAAAGAGTTCGTGCCGTGCGCCTGTGACCGGGATGAGCTGTGCCGCGCGGAAGTTGCGCGATAATTGCTCCTGCGCCGCATAGGGCGTAAGTGAATCGCGCATGGGTGCCAGAAGCAGGGTCGGCACGGTGATGTTGGTCAGATGGTCCTGCTTCGTGACCCAAGGCATTGTTTTCAGCACTTCGAACAGCCAGCGTGCCGTTGGCGCACCGATGAAGAGTTCCGGATGCTCCGTGCCGATTGCGAGATTGCGGGCAAAGCGGGCAGGGTCGGATGTCAGCGGATTGTCATCGAAAGACCGTTCGCGCTGGTCCTTGCCGAGTTGGACACCACCAAGACCGATCAGGCTGAGCGATGTCGCGACGAGCTTGATGAACCAGCTGGGCAGGGATTGCCCGCCCAGCGTGATGAAGGGCGCGCTCAGCACCATGCGCTCGATGCGGTTGGACAGCGCTGGCCCCATGGAAAGGGCGGCAAGCCCGCCGGTGGAATGGGCCAGCAAAAAGAAGGGCAGGCGCGTATCCGGCAGCACGACCTGTTCCAGAAACAGCGAAATATCCTTCTGATAATCCGAAAAGCGCCGCACATAGCCCGCATGGGCTTTTTTCAGCATCCGTTCCGATCCGCCCTGTCCGCGCGTGTCGAAGGTGGCGACCCAGAAGCCCTTGGCTGTCAGATCGTTGACGGTCTCGAAATATTTCTCGATGCATTCGTTGCGGCCATGCAGCAAAACGATGGTGCCGCGTGCCACGGAATGGCTGGAGCGGAAAATCGCGTAGCGCAGCTTCTTGTTTTTATGACCGGTAAAATAGCCCGCGATGTGGTTCTCGGGCACGGGGTTGCCCTTGGTCGCGTATAATATGGCTTCGGTCATGGATGGGGTTTCCGACTTGGCACTGACGAGATGGTTCAGAACGGGATAAGTTGCGCATCCTCACTCGTCAAAGGAAAAGTCTTGGCACGTCGAAGGAAAAATTGCCGGAACCGTCGGGCTTAGCAGTCGCGGTTCCGGCGAAGATGACAGAAGAAGAAGGGACGTTACACTTCTGCCGCCGGAGATGGCCTCCGATGTGTCGATTCATATCGCCGTCAAACTGAACGATTTCAGAACCATTCGTTCAGTTGTCGTTCAGGCGCATTCCGGGTCGCTAAAACTCTTGAACTTGCCCAAATGCCTTCCCATCTCTTTGTCACGGTCGCCAGAACGGGACCGTGTCCGGCCACTCATCGCCAGTACGGGGTGAGGGCCATAACCGCAAACAGTCGCTCATAAGGAGGACACCATGCGTCACGTTGATTTTTCCCCACTTTACCGCTCCACGGTCGGTTTCGACCGCCTTTTCTCCATGCTCGATGGCCTTGGCCAGCCGGAACAGGCACAAGCCTACCCGCCCTATAACATAGAGCGCACCGGCGAGAATGCTTACCGCATCACCATGGCGGTGGCCGGTTTCGATGAAAACGAACTCAGCATCGAATCCCGCGCCAATGTTCTGACCGTGAAGGCTGAAAAGGCTGATGAGACCAAGGAAAGCGAAGGCGAATTCCTCTATCGCGGCATTGCCAAGCGCGCCTTCGAGCGCCGCTTCCAGCTTGCCGACCACGTTGAGGTGCAGAACGCCTCGCTGAAGAACGGCCTGCTGCACATTGATCTTCTGCGCAATATTCCCGAAGCCATGAAACCCCGTCGCATCGCGATTGTTTCAGACGTAACGGACGAGCCAAAGCAGATCGAAGCGCAGGTAACGCCTGCTCAGGTCAACTAAGCCCTCTGGCATAGCCTGACGAAACGGCCCTCATTGCAGGGCCGTTTTTGTTTGTTCCGATGCGAGTGCGATCTCGGCGGCTTTCTTCGTTTCGATGTCCTTGGCTTTGTTGGCATAACGCTGCGCAATCACGGCGCAGGCCATCAACTGTATCTGGTGAAACAGCATCAGCGGCAGCACGATGGCACCGATGCTCTGGCCTGCAAAAATGGCACCGGCCATGGGCACGCCGCTCGCCAGGCTTTTCTTGGAGCCACAGAAGGTGATGGTAATTTCGTCTTCCTTCTTGAAGCCGACGAGGCGGCTGCCGAACATGGTGATGCACAGGACGAGGATGAGCAGGGCCATGTCGATGCCGATGACGACGCCGATGTCGCGCAGGGTGAACTGGTTCCAGATGCCTTCGATGACCGCTTCACTGAAAGCCAGATAGACGACCATCAGGATAGAGCCGCGATCAACCGGAGCCAGTAGCTTTTTGCGCGCACGAATCCAGTCGCCGATCCATGGCTGCAAGGCCTGACCCAGAATGAAGGGCAGCAGCAATTGCAGGAAGATTTGCCCAAAGGCATCCAGTGAAAATCCGCCGCCATGGCCGCCGACTGTAAACAGAAAGCCAACGAGCAGCGGCGTCAAAAACATCCCGAAAATATTCGATGCCGATGCCGCGCAAATCGCCGCCGGAACATTGCCGCCCGCCATGGAAGTGAAAGCGATGGAAGACTGTACTGTGGATGGCAGGACGCACAAAAACAAGACGCCCATGTAAAGCGGGGCAGGCAGAATGCTCTGCGGAATGTAACCCAGGCCGACGCCGATCAGCGGAAACAGACCGAAGGTGACCAGCAGGATGACCAGATGCAGACGCCAGTGCAGAACACCTGCAATCACCACATCACGCGACAGTCTTGCGCCATGCAAAAAGAACAGAAGCGCAATCGCACATTTGGTGGCGATGCCGAAGTAATCGGCGGCTTGACCGCTGACAGGCAGGAGAGAAGCGATAATGACGGTGGCGACCAGCATCATGGTGAAGCGGTCGGGCAGGAAGCGGCTCATGGCGGCGTGCTTTCGTTTTTCTGGTTTTGCATTGAACTGGTTTGCATTATCGCTCATCATGAAATGAGATGCAAAAACTAACAGTTATCATGATGTGAGATAACCATGCTCAACCTTCAGCATCTCGCCAGCTTCGTAACGCTGGAGCAAACCATGAGTTTCACCCATGCCGCCGAGCGGTTGGGCATCGGCCAATCAACGCTTAGTCAGCATATTCAGCGGCTGGAAGCCTTTCTCGGCCAGCGCCTGATCGCGCGCGACACTCACCGCGTTCGCCTGACGCCGGAGGGCGAGGCGCTGCTGGGCTATGCCCGCAACATGCTGGATATCAACAACAAGGTCGCCGCTCTCTTTGGGGAAAGCAGGCTTCGTGGCCGCCTGCGCCTCGGCGTTTCCGAAGACTTTGTCGCAAGCCGCCTCACGGTTATTCTGGAAGAGTTCACACGGCTCTATCCGCTGGTCGATCTGGAGCTGACGGTGGCGCTGAGCGGCGCGCTGTACGAAATGCAGGACAATGGCGAGCTGGATGTGGTGCTGGCAAAACGACGGCTGGGCGATCAGCTCGGGCACTTCCTCTACCGCGAACCTCTGGTGTGGCTGGCAAAAGACCCGGATGCCGTGATTGCCCGAGAAAACGCCCTGCCGCTCATCGCCTTCCCGCCGCCCAGCATCACTCGCAAGGCCGCGCAGGAAGCGCTCGACCGCGCCGGTGTCGCCTGGCGCATCGTCTGCACCTGCGCCAGCCTCAGCGGTTTGACTGCCGCCGCGCGCGCGGGGATGGGCGTTCTCGTGCAGCCGCGCAGCATGGCGCCTTCGGGATTGCGCGAACTGCCCAAGGGGGCTCTGCCTGCATTGGAGGACGTGGAATTCGTGCTTCAGCCGAGGAAGGGCGCGGATGCGGAACTGGTCGAGGCACTGTCGAAGCTGGTTATGGCGAAGGGCATGGTGCCGGGCGTCTAAGCCGCGGTCGCTGCTGACGGACGTTTGCGGGGACGTTTTTCTGACACGGTGTGCTTTTCTGATGGTGAAGGCTCACCGCCCTCACAGAAACCGGCAAGAACGACGGGTTCGTGTCCTTCAAAACGGACAACAAGGTCCAACTCGCCGCCAAGTGCGCGCACATACCCGCGCAGGGTGGACAGCAGAAGGTCCGAACGCTTTTCCAATTGCGCAACAGAAACCTGCTTGGTCCCCATCTTCTTGGCGATGGTTTCCTGCGTCATCGCGCGCGCCTTGCGCAGTTTTTGCAAGGTATCGTATTCGTCGAGCAGTTCCCGCGTCCGGCGGTCTGAAGCTTCGATCTCATCGGGTGACATGGTCGCGTTGAAAACGTCGTCTGCGGAAATGGGCATAGCCTTTTCTCACTCTTTTTTCAGCCGCTGCAAATGCGCGTCGAAACGCATATCGGCTGTCTTGATCAGCTTTTTATAGAAACGCCGCTCGCTGACGCCGGATTTGTCTCCGGCCACAAGCAGAATGGCGCTTCGGGATGGATCGAAAGCAAAGGCCACTCTCCAGACACCGTTTGCAGCATCGAAACGCAATTCCTTCATGTTGGCGTGTTTGGAGCCATTCAACGTATCGACCCGTGACCGCCCATAGGAGGGACCATGGATTTTCAAAACATTCACCTGCGCACGAAGCTCGATTTTTACCTCCGCTTCGAATGCGCCGAACTTGTTCGCGAAATCCTCGTCAAATTCCACACGCCACGTCATGAAATATAACTTTCAAATTATATAACTTCAAGCCTATATTTGAATTTGACGAAGGGAGTTTTTACGAAGCCCCGCAAATCCGCAGGAAATCATCTACGTCGTTCTCCAGCGTCGCGAAGCTTGTGACGAGGCGGATGAGTTGTTCGTTTTCGCCGACGGGCTCCGGCATGTCATGGGGGACGGGCCAGTCATAGAAGCTGGCACCGGCCTCTTTGGCGGCCTTGGCCTTGTCCTTGTTCAGCACCACGAAAAGCTCGTTGGATTGGGTCGGCCAAGCCAGACGTGCGCTGTTGGAAGCGGAGAGGCCGTTGCGCAGGCGCGTTGCCATGGCATTGGCGTGGGCGGCCAGTTCCAGCCAGAGGTCGTCCTTGAAATAGGCGTCGAATTGCGCGGCCATGAAGCGGGTCTTGGAGAACAGCTGTGCCGAACGCTTGCGGATGAAGGGCAGGTCTCCTGCCGTTTTCGGGTCCATGTAAACGATGGCTTCCGCGCACCAGCAACCGTTTTTCGTTGCGCCGAAGGAGAGAATATCAACGCCGCGCTTCCAGGTCATTTCGGCTGGCGTTGTGCCCAGCGCCATCATGGCGTTACCAAAACGTGCGCCATCCATGTGCAAGGGTACACCGGCATTTTTAGCGATTTTCGAGATGGCGTCGATTTCATCGAGTTCGTAGACCGTACCCTGCTCTGTCGCCTGCGTCAGCGTGACCAGCATGGGCTGGCCCTGATGGATGGAGCCGGGCGGGAAGCGACCGATGGCAGCTTCGAGGTTCTTCGGCAGCATCTTGCCGTTGGGTCCAGCGACGGGCATCAGCCGCGAGGCGTTGGAAAAATACACCGGCGCACCGCATTCGTCTTCGATAACGTGGGCTTCGGAATGGCAGAAGGCGATGCCGCCGGGGCGGGCAACGCTGGCCATGGCCAGTGAATTGGCAGCCGTGCCGGTGCCGACGAAGAAGACGGCGACCTCGCGCTCGAAAATTTCGTTGAAGCGCTTTTCGATGGCGCGGTCCAGTTCGCTGGTGCCGTAGGCTGCCGCGAAGCGGGTGGATTCCTTCATCAGCCGCTCATTGATGGCGGGGTGGGCGCCTGCCCAATTGTCGGAAGCAAAAAACATGGGTCTGCACTTTCGATGAGTTGACGATGGGCGGGAGTGGCTGTCGTGCCAAACGATTGTCGTTTTATGGCCTTATCGTCGGGAACGCAAATCAGGCAATGAAAGCAATGATTTCGTCTTTTTGCCGGAAGAAAGTTGCGCAAAGATTCCCGCGCAAGACATTTAGCGTCATTTTGTATGTTTATAAAATGTTGCGGTGGACTTGCAGAGCCGCATCGTTTCTGTCAAAATCCATCCAGAATTAAGACAGCATTGCTGTCCTAAATTGACAAGCGGACGCGAAGCCTCTATCCGGAAACGGTGAGGAGGTCGAGCATCCGCCTCTCTGCGTGAAGCCATGCAACCTGTTGCAGGAGGGACGAAACATGACGATCAAGCTGGAAGGCGAAAACGCCGCGGCGATGTTGACCAACGACTGTCCGACGGACGCTCAGCCGCAGGCTGCTGCTCCGCGCGCAACGATTGGTGGTCTGCCTGAAAAGCAGGGTCTTTATGATCCGCGCAAGGAGCATGATGCCTGCGGCGTCGGCTTCGTGGCGCATATGAAGGGTCAGAAGTCCCACCAGATCGTCAAGGATGGCCTGTTCATTCTCGAAAACCTCACCCACCGTGGTGCTGTCGGTGCCGATCCCCTGATGGGTGATGGCGCGGGCATTCTGGTGCAGATCCCCGACAAGTTCTTCCGTGAGGAAATGGCGCTTCAGGGCGTGACGCTGCCCAAGGCTGGCGAATATGCCGTTGGCCACATCTTCATGTCGCGTGATGCCGCGCAGATCGAGCACTACAAGAAGGTCATCATCGATGTCATCGGCGAGGAAGGCCAGCAATTCCTCGGCTTCCGCGATGTGCCGGTCGATAACTCGTCGCTCTCCAAGGCTCCCGACATTGCCGCCACCGAGCCGCACCATGTGCAGGTCTTCATCGGTGCAGGCCGCGATGCAGCGACCAATGCCGAGTTCGAGCGGCAGCTGTTCCTGATCCGCAAGGTTCTGTCCAACCGCATTTATGACGCTGGCGGCGGCAAGGAAGCGCAGGATTTCTATCCGGTTTCGCTGTCGTCTTCGACCATCGTCTATAAGGGTATGTTCCTGGCCTATCAGGTCGGCGCCTACTACAAAGACCTGGCCGATCCGCGTTTCGAGTCTGCCGTCGCACTCGTTCATCAGCGTTTCTCCACCAACACCTTCCCATCCTGGAAGCTGGCGCACCCGTATCGCATGGTCGCCCATAACGGTGAAATCAACACGCTGCGCGGCAACGTCAACTGGATGGCGGCACGTCAGGCTTCCGTTGCCTCGCCGCTGTTCGGCGAAGACATTTCCAAGCTCTGGCCGATTTCCTATGAGGGGCAGTCGGACACCGCCTGCTTCGACAACGCACTCGAATTTCTGGTGCGCGGCGGCTACTCCATGGCGCATGCCGTGATGATGCTGATCCCCGAGGCATGGGCTGGCAACCAGTCCATGTCGCCGGAACGCAAGGCGTTTTACGAGTATCACGCAGCGCTGATGGAGCCATGGGATGGCCCGGCTGCCGTTGCCTTTACCGATGGCAAGCAGATCGGTGCTACGCTGGACCGTAACGGCCTGCGCCCGGCCCGTTATCTCGTCACCGACGATGACCGCATCATCATGGCGTCCGAAGCCGGTACATTGCCGGTGCCGGAAGAGCGCATCATCAAGAAGTGGCGTTTGCAGCCCGGCAAGATGCTGCTGATCGACATGGAAAAGGGCTCCATCGTTTCCGACGAGGACGTCAAGCACGAGCTTGCCGCCAAGCATCCGTATCGCACTTGGCTGGATCGCACCCAGCTGATCCTCGAAGACCTGAAGCCCGTCGAGCCCCGCGCGCTGCGTCGCGACGTGTCGCTGCTCGACCGTCAGCAGGCCTTTGGTTACACCAGCGAAGACACCAAGCTTCTGATGTCGCCCATGGCGACGACCGGTCAGGAAGCAATCGGTTCTATGGGCACCGACACGCCGATTTCGGCCATGTCGTCCAAGTCGAAGCTGCTTTACACCTATTTCAAGCAGAACTTCGCGCAGGTCACCAACCCGCCGATCGACCCGATCCGCGAAGAGCTGGTGATGAGCCTTGTTTCCTTCATCGGTCCGCGCCCGAACATTCTCGACCACGAAGGTGCCGCCCGCGCCAAGCGTCTGGAAGTGCGCCAGCCGATCCTGACCAATGGCGATCTGGAAAAGATCCGCTCCATCGGCCACACGGAAGACCGTTTCGACACCAAGACGCTGGACTTCACCTATGCGGTGGAGCGTGGTGCCGAAGGCATGCCGGAGATGCTGGACCGCTTGTGCGAGCGTGCGGAATCCGCCGTTCGCGGTGGTTACAACATCATCGTCCTGTCTGACCGTCAGCTCGGGCCGGACCGCATCGCCATTCCGGCGCTGCTGGCTACCGCTGCCGTGCACCATCACCTGATCCGCAAGGGTCTGCGCACCTCGGTCGGCCTCGTTGTCGAAACCGGCGAGCCGCGCGAAGTGCACCATTTCTGCCTGCTGGCCGGTTATGGTGCCGAAGCCATCAACCCCTATCTCGCCTTCGACACGCTTCTGGACATGCACAAGCACAATGCATTTCCAAAGGAAGTGTCCGACGATGAAGTCGTCTATCGCTACATCAAGGCGGTCGGTAAGGGCATTCTCAAGGTCATGTCCAAGATGGGCATTTCCACCTACCAGTCCTATTGCGGCGCGCAGATTTTCGACGCCATCGGCCTGTCTTCGCAGTTCATCGAACAATATTTCTTCGGCACAGCTACGCAAATTGAAGGCGTTGGCCTGACGGAAATTGCCGAGGAAACCGTATCGCGTCACACAGACGCCTTCGGCAAGGACCCGATCCTTGCCAGCACGCTGGATATCGGTGGCGAATATGCCTATCGCATGCGCGGCGAAAGCCATGCCTGGAGCCCGGATGCGGTTGCCACCTTGCAGCACGCCGTGCGTGGCAACAGCCAGGAGCGTTACCGCGAATTCGCGGAAATGGTGAACGACACCAACCTGCGCATGAACACCATTCGCGGCCTGTTCAAGGTCAAGGGTGCCGAGGCGCTGGGTCGCAAGCCGATCTCTGTCGATGAGGTCGAGCCTGCCGTCGATATCGTCAAGCGTTTCTCCACCGGCGCCATGTCCTTCGGCTCCATCAGCCGCGAAGCGCACACGACGCTGGCGATTGCGATGAACCGCATCGGCGGCAAGTCGAACACGGGTGAGGGCGGTGAAGAATCCGACCGTTACCTGCCGCTGCTCAACGGCCAGCAGAACCCGGAACGCTCCGCCATCAAGCAGATCGCTTCCGGCCGTTTCGGTGTGACGACGGAATATCTCGTCAATGCCGATATGCTGCAGATCAAGGTCGCGCAGGGTGCCAAGCCCGGCGAAGGCGGTCAGTTGCCCGGCCACAAGGTGGATGCGACGGTTGCCAAGACCCGCCACTCCACACCGGGCGTCGGCCTCATTTCGCCACCGCCTCACCATGATATCTACTCCATCGAAGATCTGGCGCAGCTGATCTACGACCTGAAGAACGTCAACCCGGAAGCCGATGTTTCCGTCAAGCTCGTCTCCGAAGTCGGTGTCGGCACGGTTGCGGCTGGCGTTGCCAAGGCACGTGCGGACCACATCACCGTCTCCGGTTTCGATGGCGGCACCGGTGCGTCTCCGCTTACCTCGCTCAAGCATGCCGGTTCGCCATGGGAAATCGGCCTTGCCGAGACGCAGCAGACGCTGGTCATGAACGGCCTTCGTTCACGTATCGCCTTGCAGGTGGATGGCGGCTTGAAGACGGGTCGCGACGTCATCATCGGTGCGTTGCTGGGTGCCGACGAGTTTGGCTTTGCAACGGCTCCGCTGATTGCGGCTGGCTGCATCATGATGCGCAAGTGCCATCTCAACACCTGCCCTGTGGGCGTTGCCACACAGGACCCGGTTCTGCGCAAGCGCTTCAAGGGCACGCCGGAACATGTCATCAACTACTTCTTCTTCGTCGCCGAAGAAGTGCGCGAAATCCTGGCCTCGCTTGGCGTGTCCAAGCTGGACGAGATCATCGGCGCTTCCGAACTGCTCGAGAAGGATGAGATGCTGGCGCACTGGAAGGCCAAGGGGCTCGATTTCAGCCGCATCTTCCACAAGGTCGATGCGCCGAAGGAAGCGACCTACTGGACCGAGCGCCAGAAGCACCCGATTGACGATATTCTCGACCGCAAGCTGATCGAGAAGTCGATGCCGTCTCTCGAAAACCGCGAGCCCGTGGTCTTCGAAGTGCCGATCAAGAACGTCGACCGCTCTGCCGGTGCGATGCTTTCGGGCGCGCTTGCCAAGCGTTGGGGCCATAAGGGCCTGAAGGATGACACCATCCATGTGCTGCTGCGCGGTACAGCGGGCCAGTCCTTCGGCGCGTTCCTTGCACGCGGCATCACCTTTGATCTCGTGGGCGACGGCAACGATTATGTCGGCAAGGGTCTGTCGGGTGGCCGCATCATCGTCCGTCCGCCGGAAAATGCTCGCATCATCGCCGAAAACTCGATCATCGTCGGCAATACCGTGCTGTACGGTGCCATCACCGGCGAGTGCTATTTCCGGGGTGTAGCAGGTGAACGTTTCGCCGTCCGCAACTCCGGTGCCATTGCCGTTGTCGAAGGCGTGGGCGACCATGGCTGCGAATATATGACGGGCGGCATCGTCGTTGTCCTAGGTGAAACCGGCCGCAACTTCGCAGCTGGCATGTCTGGTGGTGTGGCCTATGTGCTGGATGAGCAAGGCGATTTCGCCAAGCGCTGCAACATGGCCATGGTCGAGCTGGAGCCGGTGCCGGAAGAAGACGATATGCTGGAAAAGCTGCACCACCACGGCGGCGACCTCATGCACAAGGGACGTGTGGACGTCTCCGAAGACATGACGCGCCACGACGAGGAGCGTCTTTACCAGATGATCTCCAACCACTTCCACTACACCAACTCCAACCGCGCCAAGGACATCCTCGACCGCTGGAGCGAGTTCCGCCCGAAATTCCGCAAGGTCATGCCGGTCGAATACCGCCGTGCGCTTGAGGAAATGGAGCGGATGAAAATGGGTGTTGCGGCGGAATAGTTGGATTTCGACAAGTCCTGTGATATGCTTTGTCATATCACAGGATGGAGGCAGTCATGAATGTCGTCAAGATTGCGCAGGTCTTCAATAATGGGAGAAGCCGGGCGATACGAATTCCCAAAGAGTTCGAGTTCGAAGCGGATCAGGTGGAAATCAGCATGAATGAAAATGGTGATCTGCTTGTTCATCCGGTTAGGACGCCTCGTTCTCCTGCGAATTTGGTGGCGTGGCTGCGCACACTTGAGCCGCTTTCTGAGGAAGACCAGATGCCGGAAATCGAGGACTATCCACCGGAGCCTGTGGACATCGATTTTCCAGAATGAGGTATCTGTACGACACGAACATCATCTCCAACCTGATCCGATCTCCTGAGGAGAGGGTGGGCCAACGCACGGCGGCACTTGCGATTGGGGACTTGGGGACGAGCATTATTGTGGCGGCAGAACTTCGATTTGGATATCGCAACCGTGGTTCACGGCGGCTGGAAATGCTGGTCGAGCAGGTTCTGGCAGACTTCGAGATAGCACCTTGGGCATCGCCTGCGGATATGCACTACGCCGAGATACGCAGCACCTTGCAGAAGCAGGGTCAGTTGATCGGCCAAATGGATATGCTGATCGCCGCACACGCGCTTGCGCTCGATGCGGTGGTCGTGACGGACAATGAGAGAGAGTTTTCCCGGGTTCCGGGATTGAAAGTTGAAAATTGGCTGCGATAGCGCCGCAGAAGGAACTGAAGCATGGGCAAGGTTACAGGTTTTCTGGAAATAGATCGTCAGGTTGGCAAGTATCAGCCGGCGTCGGATCGTATTCGCCATTTCCGGGAATTCACCATTCCCATGTCGGACCCGGAAGTGCAGAAGCAGGCGGCGCGCTGCATGGACTGTGGCATTCCCTATTGCCATGGCCCGACCGGCTGCCCGGTTCATAACCAGATCCCCGACTGGAACGATCTGGTCTATAACAACAATTGGGAAGAGGCGATCCGCAACCTCCATTCCACCAACAACTTCCCTGAGTTCACTGGCCGTGTCTGTCCCGCACCTTGTGAGGAAGCCTGCACGCTGAACCTCGAAGATGCACCGGTTGCGATCAAGACGGTCGAGCAGGCTATTGCCGACAAGGCCTATGAGCTTGGCTTCATCGTGCCGAAGCCAGCCACCGTGCATACTGGAAAGAAGGTCGCCATCATCGGTTCCGGCCCATCCGGTCTGGCGGCGGCGCAGCAGTTGGGCCGCGCGGGCCACGATGTGCATGTCTATGAGCGCGAATCCAAGGCGGGCGGTTTGCTGCGCTATGGTATTCCCGACTTCAAGATGGAGAAGAACTTCATCGATCGTCGCGTGGAGCAGATCAAGGGCGAGGGCGTGACCTTCCATTACGGCGTTAATGTCGGTGTCGACATGACTGTTGAAACGCTGATCGCCGAACATGATGCCGTGCTGTATTGCGGCGGTTCGGAAACACCGCGTCCTGCCGGTATCGGCGGCACGGAATTCCATGGCGTTCACGATGCGATGCCGTATCTCGTGCAGCAGAACCGCCGCGTCGGTCGTGAAAGCATCGACAGCGTTGGTTGGCCTTCCGATCCGATCCTTGCCGGTGGCAAGCATGTGGTCGTGGTTGGCGGTGGTGATACGGCGTCTGACTGCGTCGGCACGGCGTTCCGTCAGGGTGCCGTCAAGGTTACGCAGCTCGACATTCGCCCGATGCCGCCCGAAAAGGAAGACAAGCTTGCCGTCTGGCCATACTGGGCCACCAAGATGCGTACGTCATCTTCTCAGGCAGAAGGTGCCGCACGCGAATTTCAGGTCGCGACGCTTGAATTCGTCGGTGACGAGGATGGTGTGCTGACAGGCGTGAAGTGCTGCCAGGTGGATGAGCGCCGCAAGCCGATTGCCGGCACGGAATTCATCATAAAGGCCGATCTCGCCTTCATCGCCATCGGCTTCTCCGGCCCTGCCACCGATAGCGTTCTGAAAGAGATGGACGGCAAGCTGACGCTCAACACCGACCGTCGCGGCTCCACCAACGTTGTTGCCAATGACAAGGACTACAAGACATCGATCGACAAGATGTGGGTCGCAGGCGACGTCCGCCGTGGCCAGTCTCTTGTGGTCTGGGCCATCCGCGAAGGCCGTCAGGCTGCGCGCGCTATCGATGAGGAGTTGATGGGCAGTTCGGTGCTGCCGCGCTGAACATGATAAAGGCGGCCAGATGGCCGCCCTTTATACGCAGTATGATCCCCGCCAATAGACGGGGATCATACGAATGAAAATCAATGCTTGTCTTTGTGGCTCTGCTGACCGGCCTTCATCTGCTGGTCGTGAGAGCCGCCTTGTTTGCCGCTCTTCATGTCAGCGCCGGAAGCGGACGATGCGCTTTTGGTGTCGCTAGTTTTGCCAGATTTTTGACCAGCCTTGCCATGCTGCTCGTGTGTACCACCTTGGTGGGCCATGATGTTTACTCCTCATATCCATCATTACGAGGCGTCATGCCTCGCGCGGAGTTAACATTAGCCGCCTAGGGATCGTTCCGGCTTTAATATTTCGTGATCCGCTGACTTCGATGGGATCATGTGCTGCTTGTCAGAAGCCGAATACCTGCCAGAGTGAAAAACGCTCCTAGTGTCGCTTGAATGATGCGACGTGCTTGGGAGTAGAGCCGTACCATCACGGGGGTGGAAAACGCGATGGCGTAAGCCAGATGAATGGCCACAGACAGTATCGAGGTGCCTATAACGATCACAAGCCCAACCCAGCTGGGTGCATCCTGAGCCAGTCCGAGCGAAATGATCGCGATCCATGTCAGAGCGGCTTTGGGGTTCGTCATTTGAACGGTCAAGCCTCGTAACCAATACCCATAAGGTGTACGTCTGCCTTCTGATAGGTCTTTGACTTCAATGTCTTGTCTGGACGATGCCGATTTGAACGCCTTGTAGGCGAGCCATAGAAGATAGAGGCCACCGCCAATTTTGATGATGATCAACGCCATCGCGTAGTTTGAAAGCAACGCTGATAGCCCCATGACTGTCAAGGTCGCCCAGCAAAAGGAGCCGGTCGCAATTCCAAATGCGAGAGCCATGGCGGGAATTCTTCCAACCCCCATAGATGTGCCGATGACGGCCAGAACATTTGGTCCGGGACTGGCAATTCCAAGGAGAAAGGCGGAGTACGCCATGAATATTCCGGGTAGATAAATTGCTAGCTCGCCCATTTTCTATCTCTTTTCGAAAGGTATCGATGGGCTGACAATAAGAGAATTTTATCGCCTATGTTTCGGTCTCGACCGAATGATGATCTCTACTTCGCCGCCGTCTCCGCAGGGGCTGGCATGCGGTAGTCATCCACGCGGCCAAGTGGGGCGTCGTCCATCAGGCCGCGTTTGGTGAGTTTTTCGCGGGGGGATTCTGTGACGGTGAGTTTGGGGGGCGTTTTGCCGCCTAGCAGGACGTCTCCGCCGTCGAGGTCAGGGTCCGTCAGGCTGATGGGCTGGGTGCGGACTTGCTGGGCGTCGATGCCAAGCGCTGGAAGCGAGGTGAGGGCGGGCAGGTTGCTGCCGTCTAGCTTCATCAGGTCCGGGCCTGCGCCATCCAGATGGCGGCGGACGAATTTTTCCACATAGAAGGCGAGCTTCTGCTTGCCAGCCTGGGTCATGCCGATGCCATCGGCTTCGCGCAGACGGGCCTGCTGACCGTTGACGTCGTAGCCGGTCGTCACGAACTTGCCCGCCTCATCCACGAAGCCGTCCCAGACATCCACGAATTCGCCGCCCGCCTTTTCAATATGGCTGCGGTAAAGCCGGTTGAAGCCGACGAAGTCTGCGGTGAGCGATGGAGACTGGAAAGCAGGCAGGCCGACCCACAGGACAGGCACCTGTTGGCGCTTGGCGAGCGCAATCAGTGCATCGATGCGGCGCTCATATTCCTTGAACCAGATATCGCTGCCGTATTTTTCCTTAGTGTCGCCAATCACCATCTGCTGGCGATCGTTGGAGCCCATCATGATGACGATGGTGGCCGGGCTGGTTTCTTTCAGGAATTGCGGCAGGTTGGCGAACCAGTCGTAATAATCCGTGCGCACGAGTCCCGACGAGCCGTTGGAGCGGACATCCACGGTGATGGCAGGTGAGTTCTGGAAGGTGGAGACCAGCGCTTCGCCCATGCCACCTGCGAGAAAATCACCGATGACAAGAACGCGGCGGGCGTTTTCGAGTTTTTCCACCGGGGCTGGCGGTGTCGTTCGCATTTGCACCACGGATGGGGTCTTGCGCGGTGCCTGTGGGCGAATGACGGCGCGGTTGTCCCTTGGCGGTTGTTGTCTGCGCATTCTCGGCTGGCTGCGGTCGGGTGCATACATGCGGTCATCCCGCATGTTCGGGCCGCCAAACAGCATGTCGAACAGGGTGCGCCGCTCTCTTGAGTCCTGCGCATGCGCGTTATCGGAAACGATAGGCAGGCAGATGACGAGCGACAGGGCCACTACCGCACCCCGCCGTGCGAGCAGCCTGAAGCTTGCTGTCCATGGAGTGTCGATCCTCGGGACAGGCCCGAGGATGACTGAGGAACACTTGTCCTCTTTCGAAACGAGACGACCGGCTCCGTTGCTCGGCATGTTGCCAATCGTAATCTTCACCACGGCGTGAACCTCCCGGACGGTTCTTTATGTTTTTCTAATTCTGGTCCCGCCCGCGGGTCCTGTCAATTGCGCAGGGCGCGCAGCAGCTTGCGGGATGGTTCGCCGTCGTTTTCCATGCCCATGCGCTTCTGGATGGCGCTGATGGCAGCCTTGGAGCCGGAGCCGAAGTTGCCATCGACCTCGCCATCATAATAGCCGAGTTCCTTCATGCGCGTCTGAAGCTCGAATTTTTCCTTGATGTCGAGCGTGTTTTCCGGGCGTGGCCAGGATTGCTGCATGCCACCAAAACCGGCGATCTCGTCTGCCAGCAGACCAACGGCCAGTGCGTAGCTGTCGGAAGCATTGTATTTCTTGATGGTGAAGAAGTTCTTCGTCATCAGGAAGCCGGGACCATTGGATCCGCCCTGCATCTTCAGCATGGCGCGGTCGGAACCGCGCGGAAAGCCCTTGCCATTGGGGCGGGCGAAGCCCAGCTTCTGCCATTCGGCCATGGATTTCGTCTGGCCTTCATAGCGTGCGCCGCCATTGGGAACAGCCGTTTCATAACCCCAGGTTCTGCCTGGTTCCCAGCCATTCTTGGCCAGCAGGTTTGCAGCGGTTGCCAAGGCGTCCGGAATGGAGTGCCAGATGTCGCGCTTGCCATTGCCATCCGCATCAACCGCGTAAAGCAGGTAGCTGGTGGGAATGAACTGCGTGTGGCCCATGGCACCAGCCCAGGAGCCGGTCAGTTGCTTCGGCGTCACGTCGCCATTTTGAAGAATCTTCAGCGCTGCGATCAGCTGCGTGCGGGCAAATTTGCCGCGCTTGGGGTCGGAATAGGCAAGCGTTGCCAGCGCTTGCGGAATGTTGTGCAGGCGTTCCGGCTTTTCCAGAACCGCACCGTAATTGGATTCCATCGACCAGATAGCGAGGATGATGTGCTTGTCCACCTTGAAATTCCGCTCGATCCAGTTGAGCGTGGTGGCATGCTTCATCTTCATTTCACGGCCGATCCGCACCGTGTAAGGGTTCACGCGGCTATCGACGTAATCCCAGATCTGGGTGGTGAATTCGGGCTGGAAGGTGGCTTTGCGCAGGGCGTCCGGGTCTGGCTCGGTCACACCGGCAAATGCCTTCTGGTAGGTCGCCTTTGAGATGCCTTCCTTTGCGGCAGTGGTGTAGAACTGGTTGATCCACTGTCGGAAACCTGCATCGGCATTCGCTGTTGCTGGCGCAAGGGCAATCGCGATACCCGCAAATGCCATGCAGCCAAATTTGCGGACGTACGAGCGGATGGGGGAAAGGATCAGCTTTTTCATCGGCAGTCTTTCGTTTCTCTCGAATTTCATTTCGATTGCGAGATACGCATCGGGCTTCACGATGTAATACCAACTCAAAGTCAACAAATTCTTTACCATTAACCAAAGGTAACGTCACTCTTTACAAAAGTTTGCCACTTTTGACATAACAAAGTCGTGGGCGAGTTTTGATCCAGTTGAGTCTCTCAGGAGGAATGTGTGGTAGAACAGAAGAAAATTCGGAAAGCGGTTTTCCCGGTGGCGGGTCTTGGAACGCGTTTCCTGCCTGCAACAAAGGCTGTTCCGAAGGAAATGCTGACCGTGGTCGACAAGCCGGTCATCCAATATGTGGTGGATGAAGCCGCTGAGGCCGGTATCGAGCATTTCGTGTTCGTGACAGGTCGTGGAAAAGCGGTGATCGAAGACTACTTCGACATTCAGTTCGAACTGGAGCAGATGTTGCGTGAGCGCAACAAGAATGCCGAACTGACCTTGCTTGCCGGACTTTTGCCCAAGGCGGGCACGGCCAGCTTCACGCGCCAGCAGGTGCCGCTCGGTCTTGGCCACGCAGTATGGTGCGCACGCGATATCGTTGGCGACGAGCCGTTCGCTGTGCTGTTGCCTGACATGATCATGCATTCGCAGAAAAGCTGCCTCAAGGGCATGGTCGATCTTTACGACCAGACCGGCGGCAACGTGATTGCGGTGCAGGAATGCGCGCCGGACCAGACGCATAAATACGGCATCGTCGGTGTCGGCGAAACCGTTGGTGAAGGCTTCAAGATCACCGAAATGGTGGAAAAGCCTGCCAAGGGAACAGCACCATCGAACTTCTACATCAATGGTCGCTACATTCTGCAGCCTGAAATTTTCGACATTCTCGAAAATCAGGAACGTGGCGCCGGTAACGAAATCCAGCTGACGGACGGCATGCTCTCGCTTGCCAAGAGCCAGGAATTCGCCGGTTACCGCTTCGATGGCGAAACCTTCGACTGCGGCGCCAAGGACGGCTTCATTCTCGCCAATCTGGCCTTCGCTCTGGAACGTGCAGACATTCGCCCGTCCATCGAAGAGCCGTTGAAGGCGCTGGTTAGCCGCTTGAAGTGATTGGTTGCCGCCATTCCGCAATCCAGACCGCACAGGGGACTGGGTTCATATGGCAGCATCCAAAATCTCCGTCATCCTCGGGCTTGTCCCGAGGATCTGACCACGTTGGATCTTGTGGTTCGTTAGATCCTCGGCACAAGGCCACTGCTGTCCGGTTTAATCTCACACCCATTGCATTACCATCTGGTCTTTGTGTCGGTTGGTGCTGGGTGGTGGTT